>NZ_JACJOY010000086.1:0-44620 GCF_014695815.1 Trichocoleus sp. FACHB-6 | reverse complement strand
TATTAGCGCTGTGGAACCACACCGACTCCATCCCGAACTCGGAGGTGAAACGCGGCTGCGGCGAAGATACTTGGTGGGTGACTGCCTGGGAAAATAGCTCAGTGCCAGGTTATTCTTAACATAAAGCCCTCATCCTTAGCAGGAGAGGGCTTTATTATTTTTATTTTTATACTGATGAATTGAAACTGAATTGAATTTGAATATAGTGACTTCAATTCAACCTTCAGAGAAAGGTGCGATTTCTCGAATAACCTTTAATCTAGAATTGTTGAACAGAGAGATTGAGCTGTGGATGCAATACTGGAGCGATCGCACTTTCTTAAACAAGCTTTGATTGAGTTTGTTATGGAAGCAGAAGGAGAACTGGCGGAATCCTTAGAAACTTATGCGGCACAAAAGTCCCGCTCTGAGCGTCAGGATATTGCTCAAAGAGACTTGATAATTGATACCTTCTTGACAGAAGGAAAAGTTGGTGATAGAGAAACTTTAGATATTTTTCTGGAAAACCAGCCAGATTTGTCACCAAGCGATCGCAACTTAGTTAGCAACTGGCGGCGGAGCTTCATTGCTCTATTTGCTGTAATCCAAGTGCTACCGGATGGCTTTGAGCTGATGAATTGGCTAACTGCAAAGCACTACATCGTCAAGCCAAACAATCCCCTGACATTAGAAGAAATGACGCGGTTTAAGGAGGGGGAAATTTTACTGAGTCGCATTGCTCCGATAACAGATACCTACTGGATGTTCTCTGGCCCTTGTATACCAATGGGTCGATTGGGTAAACCAAAGCTGGCAGTGGCAATTGGCAACTTTAAGGACAACTACAAGAACGCCCTTTACAGCGACGCTCCAGAACTGCTAGAGCTGGCCTGGCAGTCAGTAGAGCAATATCACCAAGATTTTCTGGAATTTTTTGGTAGCGACGAAGTAACCCTACCGGGATATCAACTGAATAAGAAAATTGAAGAATTTCAGGAGATACTTACCAAACGGCGCTTCGCAGCAGCAGGCATTGATGAAAACAAATCCCTTTCTGAGTTAGCCGAAGAAGCTGGGATGACACAAGAGGAAATGAAAGCAGCGGCAGAAGAAGCGGGGGCTGACTCAAAAGAGATCGCGAAAATGTTTGACAGTAAAAACCCAACTAAAATGGTGACACCCAAAGTTGAGTTACCTGCTTCTTTGAAGAAAGCTGAACAGTTAACAGCCCTCACCCATCCCCGATGGGGTCAGCTTTTTCTGCCAACTTACAGCCGTTTTAAGGCAATGCTAGAAGCAGAAGACTGGCAAAACATCGAAGGTGCAGAAAAACTGGTTCGCCAATATCTAGAAGATCCAGCGATTAACGTCTTCATCTGGCATCGGTTAGCTAAAGCGTACCCAAACCAGTTGGAAAAGCTATTGCAAACAGTATTACAGCGTCCAGAGTTTAAGATTAGCGATTTGGATGCTCTCCTGCAAGAATACAACAAGCCGCTAGAGCCATATTTACCAGAAATTGCCAGTGTCCCACTGCACTTACATAATCTGTTTCAAGAAGCTCTGGCAGAAGTCAATAAATCAAAGCCTAAGGGCAAGGGTAAAAAGAAACTTGGGATGGGCTTTCAGCGGTAGTTATTGGGCTTTGGAAGCAGTAGGCGATCGCTCTATGTCATTGCCTTGGTAAGATCGCTATTTGCAACCTTATCCCACTCCATCCCCATGCCTACCGCAGTTGTCACGCTGAAAACTACTGAAGATCGGGATAACTTGATCGTGCAAAGACCCGCATCCGGGCTATCCTTACAAGGACATATCCGGGTGCCGGGGGATAAGTCGATTTCTCACCGCGCCCTGATGTTGGGAGCGATCGCGCAAGGAGAAACCCAAATTCAGGGACTACTCTTAGGAGAAGACCCCCGCAGCACCGCTAGCTGTTTCCGGGCTATGGGGGCTGAAATTTCCGAACTCAACACAGAACTGGTGCGGGTTCAGGGTATCGGACTGGGGTTACTGCAAGAACCCGTTGATATTTTGAGTGCTGGAAACTCAGGCACCACCATGCGACTAATGCTGGGACTTCTAGCTTCTCATCCAGGGCATTTTTTTACAGTTACGGGTGATAGTTCCCTGCGATCGCGTCCTATGTCCCGCGTTGTCAAACCTTTGCAACAAATGGGCGCACAAATTTGGGGGCGTCAAAGCGGTTCTCTAGCCCCACTGGCGATTCAAGGGCAGCAGCTTTCACCAATCCACTATCAGTCGCCTATAGCGTCAGCACAAGTCAAATCCTGCATCCTTCTAGCTGGGTTGATGACCGAGGGACAAACCACTGTTACCGAACCTGCGCTATCCCGCGATCACAGCGAAAGGATGCTACGAGCCTTTGGCGCAGAAATCAAGCTAGACCTAGAAACCAACAGTGTCACCATTACTGGCCCAGCGCAACTTACAGGACAAAATGTTATTGTTCCCGGCGATATCAGTTCAGCTGCCTTTTGGCTGGTCGCTGGGGCGATTGTGCCGGGTTCTGAGCTATGGGTTGAAAATGTGGGTGTTAATCCTACCCGCACCGGCATTCTGGAGGCTCTGGAGATGATGGGAGCAGATATTAAGATGGAAAATCAGCGGGTTGTTGCTGGCGAACCTGTGGCAGATTTACGGGTACGTTCTAGTTCCCTTAAAGCGTGCGAAATTGCTGGCGATTTGATTCCCCGTCTGATTGATGAAATACCGATTTTGGCAGTGGCGGCTGTTTTTGCCCAAGGAACTACCGTAATTCGGGATGCAGCTGAGTTGCGGGTGAAAGAAAGCGATCGCATTGCTGTCATCGCATCCCAACTCAATCGTATGGGAGCCAGGGTTACAGAACTACCAGATGGGCTAGAAATTACTGGCGGTACTCCCCTCACAGGCATCGATGTTGATAGTCATACCGACCACCGGATAGCTATGAGCCTCGCCATTGCCGCCCTCAACGCCTCTGGGACTACCACAATTAACCGTGCCGAAGCGGCGGCTATTTCCTACCCTGACTTCACCCCTACACTGCAACAAATCTGCGGTTAAATACTCTTTGCCCCCTTTTTTAAGGAAGCACAAAGATAAAGAGACGCGATTAATCGCGTCTCTTGTGTTGAAATCATACTTTAACAGCAGCGAATCTCAGGCGATTGCCGCAGGCGTATGCGATCGCTGTTCGCGGTTGTGGGGTGCGTCAAAATCAATTAACGGCCCTTTAGGCACAATTCGAGTCGGGTTGACTTTTGGGTGGCTTTTGTAGTAGTGCCGTTTGATGTGGTCTAGGCTGCAAGTTTCCTTCACCCCTGGCTGTTGGTAAAGGTCTTTGAGGTAGTTCCACAAATTGGGATAGTCAACAATGCGGCGCAAGTTGCATTTGAAATGGACATAGTACACCGCATCGAAGCGCAACAGCGTTGTGAACATACACCAGTCTGCCTCAGTTATGCGATCGCCACAAAGGTAGCGTTGCCTATCTAAGACCTTTTCCCAATGGTCGAGAGCATCGAATAAGTCTGTTACGCCTTCCTCATACGCTGCTTGGCTAGTAGCAAATCCCGCCCGATAAACGCCATTATTAATTGGTTGATAAATAGCATCGATAGTATTATCAACCGCCTCCTGTAAATCTGACGGATAAAAATTCACATTTGACTTAGCGAAATCCTCGAATTCCGTATCAAACATCCGGATAATTTCGCGAGATTCATTATTTACAATCGTCGCATTTTCTTTATCCCAAAGCACAGGAACAGTCACTCGACCGCTGTAATTTTCATCTGCTTCCCGATAGACTTCCCAAAGATAATTTTTTCCGTTCACAGTATCGGGAATCGTACCTGGCTCATCAGTAAATTCCCAACTATTTTGATTGATTACCGCGCCAACAACTGAGAGGCTGATAACATCCTCCAGCCCCTTCAAGTTTCGCATAATCGCGGTTCGCTGCGCCCAAGGACAAGCCCAGGAAATATAGAGATGATAGCGGCCCGGCTCAGCCTTAAAGCCACTAGAACCATCGGCTGTAATTTTGTTGCGGAATGTCGTCGAGGGGCGAATAAATTTTCCTTGGGAGTCTTCTTGTTCCCGTTCGCTGACCCATTTTCCATCAACAAGAACACCCAGACCCATAGTTTTCTCCTTTGACAGCTTGCACTTATCAAAATACTAGAAACAAAGTTTATAAGGTGGGTACTATCCACTTTATAAACATCTGTTTATTCAGCACTTAAAATTTGCGGCACCTTAAAGAAATCCTCTTCCCGATCTGGCGCACCAGTAAGGATAGCTTCCCGATTGGGATAGGCTTCCATTTCATCTGGTCGCGTCACATTGCTGACATCAATTGCCCGTGTTGTGGGCTCCACATCGCTGACATCTAGTTCGCTTAGTTGTTCAAAATATTCTAAAATACTACCCAATTGAGTAGTAAGTTGCTCCTCTTCTTCAGGGTTCATATCCAGACGAGCGAGATGGGCAACTTTACGAACTTGTTCGCGGTCAATCATCAGATTTCTTTAGTTGTTAGTGGTCATTGGTTAGTAGCTAATAGCTAATATAGCAATCCTAAATGAGTTGTAAACTTCTCTTTCTCTGTGTCTGGGCGGTTCGTTGTTTTCACAAATCAAATAGGACTGCTATAGCTAATAGCTAGAAGAATACATCGATCGTAGAGCGTCCAGTGGTTTTGAGCCAGTTTTGGGCTTCGATGTAGTTATTGGGAGCCATGCTGATTGCTTGTTTCCAATACTCGGCTGCTTTGTCATATAAAGCTTCTGCGCTGTCCATGTCCCCAGCTTCTTTTGCCCTTTCTCCTTGGTAATGGAAAATCACGGCAATATTATTCAAGGCTTGGGGAATACGCGGGTTGAGTTCAATCGCCTCATAGTAGTATTCCAAAGCCTGCTCAAGTTCGCCATTGCTGGCATATATCAGCCCCATATTGTAGAGGATATAGCTGCGGTCGTAAGGGTCTTCCTCTAATGTCAAGGCTTCCCTGTAATTGTCCAAGGCTTCGGCGTATTCTCCATCCGCCTGCGCTGACATACCATCGCGGTAGTAGGCGAAGGCTTCTTTTGCCTTCTTATCGGTTGGCAGGATCTTCAGGATTATATCCGCCATTACCGTGAAGCTTTTGTCAATAAAGTTGTCGTTGCGTTGAGTTCTTGGCATATCTGTGTCTGTAATTCTGCGCTAATGCGAAAGTGTAGCCTGTCAGTGTATCGTTCAATAATGCTCTTTAAGCTAATTTAACGCGCTTTGGTTGGTCATTAACTGGGTTGAGATGAAGAGATGCGATCGCATCTTTTCCTTAATCAACCCACTTGGTAGTGCTAAATTTAATCGCGTGTTAATTATCTCCACTCGCCTTGCACCACAAAAGCCGCCCAGTAGTAGGGGGCTTTCCATTGCTCAGTTTGCCACATTTCTATCTGTGCTGCTCTCAGGGCGGCTACGGGATTTAGCCCTTTGTCCAGCATCTGTTGGTAGTATTTCTCCATCAGCTTTGACGTTGCCACATCATTGACGCGCCACAAACTCACAGCGACTCGCTTTGCACCTGCATACATAAAGCCGCGTGTCAACCCAACGAGTCCTTCTCCTTTGACATCTTTTCCGAGTCCGGTTTCGCAGGCGCTGAGGACGACGAGTTCGGCGGGGAGATTGAGGTTGTAGATGTCGTGGAGACGCAGGAAACCATTATTTGTCGGATTGCCTTTGTCATCAAACAGGGATAGCACCAAGCCGGATAATTGTGGTTGATCTTCGTTGACGCAGCCGTGAGTGGCGAAATGCACCATGCGATACTGAGCTAAATCGGGACTGGTGGCTGTAGCGTGAGAAGCTTTAGAACCCAAGGCTTGTAGGTGTTGAGAAGCAGGTACAAGTTTGAGAATCTGTTCAGCTTCTTTACTGCTGTACTCAAGTCGTTCGAGATCGGAGGTGCGACAAGCTTCTTCGGCAGATCGTTTGGCGTCGCTGGCAATTGTAGTGTTGCTTTGCTGGGGTTGGGATGTCAACCGCTTGTCGTCGGAGGTGAAGATGGGATCTGCTAAGACGGCGACGGTTTTTGCAGCAGGTGCGCGTCCTTTGAGTTGACTTCGTAATACGCCTAAGGTTGAGGCGGAGGGGAGAGAGACGATTTCGTTTTGGACGAGGAGGGGAGTGGGGGAGGTGGATTGGTTTGTACCCGTTACCCGCCAGGGATTCAAATCCCTGGCTAATAGCTCAAGTCGGTTGAAACCGACTGGCAATTTAGAGTTAGTCCGTTTTAACGGACTTTCGCTATTAGCCCGGAGATTAATCTCCGGGCGGGGTATCGGCAGTGCAGCAAAGGGAATTGATTGCAATGCGCCGTCGCTGACGATGAGTAAGCGTTTGTTACTTAGTTGATTTGCTACGGGGGAGAGTAGAATCTGGCTCAATTTCATGCCAGATTCTAGGCTACCTGTTTCCGATTTGAGTTGATTGTAGAATTCTTTGGCTGCGGCTTCGATGTCGGCGCGTTTGGGGAGTTCGTAGCTGGTGATGCCTGTTTTGGTGACTGCCCAGAGATAGCTGCGATCGCTACCTAAAGAATATTCCAATAGCAGGGTATTGTCATCGAGTACCTGTTGTTGAATTTGTTGCAGGTTGAGGGTGAAGGCTCCCGGTTGAGAGATTGCTGCATAGGCGGGGTTTTTCACGCGGATTTCCGCTTGGACTCGATCTAGTTCGGTGAGAAGGGATTCAATTTGTTGTTTAATCTCGGCTAACTGTTTGTTGTTATAGGAACCTTCGAGGAGTTTTACCCGGCTTTGTTCGGCGGCATTGAGTTGCTGTTGTAAGGTGCGCTCTTGTTTAATTAATTCAGAGTTTCCACGAGAGCGAATGTTAACGTTTGCTTCGGTGAGGAGTTCTAAGAGATTGCGTGCCTTGGCGCGTTCGCTGGCATTTAGGGCTAGAGCGTCGAACCCTTTGGAGGGTTGCTGTTTGTGCAACTGCATCAGCAGGTCAATGTAGAACTTGTAATAATTCTGCACTGTAGCGAAGTATGAGGCGCGGAGTTGCTGGCTAGCAACGTTGGTGCGGAGTTTTTCAAAAATTTCAATGGCAGCCTCCATCTGAATGAAAGCTTCGTTGAGATTGCCTCGGTTGCGTTCTAGGTAGGCAACATTATAGAGAGTAACGCCTTCCACTGCCTTGTCCCCAGTAGCCCGACTCAAGGGCAAGGATTGGTTGTAGAATTCCAGGGCTTTTTGCTTTTCTCCTAATGCGTCGTAAACTCCACCGATGTTGTTGAGGGTACGGGCTTCCACTGCCTTGTCCCCAGTAGCCCGACTCAAGGGCAAGGATTGGTTGTAGAATTCCAGGGCTTTTTGCTTTTCTCCTAATGCGTCGTAGACTAGACCGATGTTGTTGAGAGTAGCGCCTTCCCCTACTTTGTCCCCAGTAGCCCGTCTCAAGGGCAAGGATTGGTTGTAGAATTCCAGGGCTTTTTGCTTTTCTCCTAAATCGGAGTAGACTCGACCGATGTTGTTGAGAGTAACGCCTTCCCCTACTTTGTCCCCAGTAGCCCGACTCAAGGGCAAGGATTGGTTGTAGAATTCCAGGGCTTTTTGCTTTTCTCCTAATGCGTCGTAGATTTTGCCGATGCCCAAGAGGGTGACGGCTTCCCCTTTTTTGTCGCCGACTGCTTGATAAAGGGGGAGTGCCTCGTTCAATTTGGCAATTGCCTGTCGCAGAGATTCTGCTGTTCCTTGCTGATATAGCTGATCTCCTTCCTTATAGGCTCGCCCGGCTGCGGCGCGGGTTGCGTCTTCCTCAGTAGCGGCTGGCTGTTGGCTTATTCTTACCCCTATCCCTGCTGGTATGGCAGCGACGGATTCTGACAATAAGAGAACACCGATAAATAGCGCCAAACTTTGATGAACTATCCCTGGCAACGATACCAGGCGCAACAGGAAAGACGATTTTCTTGGCACGATGTCTTCAATGGGTTTAGCTACTATCTCAGTCATAACTCCTCATCATTGCCCAAATTTAAAAATCTGTGCGGCTGTCAAATTCAACTCTGGGAAAGCTGGCGATTCAATCCGGTCATTTTCTCTAAACTGATTAAAGATATACTCGCCATCAACCAGTTGGTAAACCGAAATAGTAGGTTGCTTCGGGTTGCCGATGTAGCGCCTACCTCCCAAACCGAGATAGTCTACAATCCAGTATTCAGGAATTCCGAGCTTTTCGTATTCCGCTAATTTAGTTAAATAGTCGTCTTGCCAGTTAGTGCTGACTACTTCAATAATGAGGCGTACTGTTTCGCCCTTAGTAATTGTGGAACGTTTCTTCCACATCGGTTCGGAGTCTAGGGCATTTTCATCTAGAACGATGACATCAGGGATATAGCCAGAGTTGTCGGAATCGATAGGTTTGACGATACATTGCCGAGGAATGAAGTAAGGAAGTTGTAACCGTCGAATTTCGATTCCTAAGTCGGTGGCAAGTTCTCCTCCGACTCGTTCGTGAGTTCCAGTGGGTTGCATTTCGACAACGACTCCATTATGTAGTTCATAGCGACCGTAGCCGTCTGGATACCAGTCCAGAAAGTCGTCTAGGGTCATTAGTTTGGATTCTGTTTGAATCATGGCGACTTTCCCTCGGTAGAGATTGAAAGGGTTACTTCTGTTATAGGCGATGTGCAGTTTTCAGGGGATGTTTGCTGGTGGAGAGGTAGGGTTGATTCGTTCGAGTTGCATCTGGTGCTAACCGGACATCTGCCAGATATCCGCCAAACATCCGCCAGACATCCGCCAGACATCCGCCAGGGGTTTAAACCCCTGGCTAATAGCAAAAGTCCTCTAAAGAGGACTCGAATGCTTTTCAGAGTCCACTTTAGTGGACTTCAGCTATAAGCCGTGGACTTAAGTCCACGGCGGAAGAATAATGCAGGAGCAATATTTGAGTTAACTAGATAAATCTGGTGTGCGATCGCGCTTTTGACTGGGAATCCTAAGAATAGATGGCAAATGCGATCGCCATCACCCACCAAAATCATCGCCGGAGTTCTCCAATGCCTTATCAAAACATCTCTGCCTCCCTTTCACAAACCGATGTCCAAGAAATCAAAGCAGCGCTTGAGACTATCGAACAAAAGCTGCCTTTCTTGATTACCCTGTCTACCGAAGAACGACGCAAACTGTTTAAGATGGGATCTAAAAGCCTTACTTTTGTCAACAATAGTCTTACTGCTGCCCAATCCAACCGCGACATTCTCCCTGCTAGTTTTGACATAGAGGAATTTGTGCGGGACTATCAGCTAACCGCTTCACTTACCGAAATTTTATTCAAACTTCAACAACTGACCGAACAGGTGGATGATACGCTGATGGCAGTCAGCAGCGAAGCCATGAGCAGCAGTTTGACAGTTTATGATTACGTAAAGACGGCTGCGAAAAAGACTCCTGGGCTAAAAACCCTTGCCGAACAGTTAGGCGATCGCTTTAAGGCAATCCGCACCAAGTCTCCCAAAGCTACGCCTGTCTCGTAGGATGCAAAAAGACTCGTTGCTCAAAAGTAAAATCTCCGCAACGAGTCTTTGCAACTCACGGGTAAAGTTCAACATTTCGTGAACGAGTCTTTATAACTCGTAAGTAAGTATAAAAGTCTCATTGATGAATCTTGATAACTCGTCAGTGAGTATAAAAGTCTCATCGACAAGTATTAAAATTGCTAGAGTGAGTAATAGAATTTCGTCAACGAGATTTTTATACTCGTAAGCAAATATAAAAATCTCGCCCACAAATTTCAAAGCTCACCCGCCCAAAAATTAATCTCCATAGTTTAAGCTAAAGTCCATTAAAATAAACTGAAATCTTTGAATAGTCCTCTTAAGAGGACTTTCGCTATTAGCCAGGGGTTTAAACTGGCGGACTGGATTAAATTCGATGCGTCTTTTATCTGGGATGCCAGCGGCTTGGGAAATCATCTTGATGATTATATTCTTCTAAAGACGTTACGGTCGTCCCGTTCAAATGATGTGCTTTCTGATTTTGAACGTATGCTACGGCTTGATCTAGTTGCTTACTTCCTAGAGAAAATACACCATATCCCTCTTGCCAACCAAATTTATTTGGAGCAGCAGACAATGCATGATTTAGATAATGGGCGCTACTACCTTTTATATTTTTAACAAAATCAGCAATTGATAGTGTCGGGGGAATGGAAACCACTAGATGAATATGATCTTCTACGCCACCGATGGCATGAACAATACAAGCTAGAGCGTCAGCTTTGCCAAGAATGTAATGGTAAAGTCTAGTTTCTCTGTCAGGACTAATCAGAGGCGCACGCTGTTTTGTTCCCCAAACAAGATGGTAGTAAAGTCGCCAAAGAGCCATTCAAATTATTCGCTGTTATCTAACATAATTTAGGCATACTTTTCGCTAGTCTGCCAGCCCGTTAGGGGTTTAAACCCCTGGCTAATAGCTCAAGTCAGTTGAAACTGACTAAATAGAGCCAAAATTTCTATTTGATATGTTTAGTCCTCTTTAGAGGACTTTCGCTGTGAGCCTGCGATTTAAATCGCAGGCGGATGTGCTGTTTAATATAATTTATCTGCATTTTTCGCTTGCCCACTCACCCGCCAGGGGTTTAAACCCCTGGCTAATAGCTCAAGTCAGTTTAAACTGACTAAAAAAGCCAAAATTTCTATTTGAATTGTTTAGTCCTCTTTAGAGGACTTTCGTAGTGAGCCAGCGATTTAAATCGCTGGCGGATGTAGGGACAACAAATAAAACACAATTAGTCCATCTTCTGCAACAGTGTCCCTGGTTTAACAACCTCCTCAACTGTCGCTATTCCAATTAAGCCCTCACGAGATTGGAGGGTCACTTTACCTGCACTACCTCGCTTAGCACCGATAATAGTAAACACCGTGCCATTTTCAATAGTTGCCAAGTCTAAACCACCCAACCACAAGGTTGCCTTATTTCCTTTAACTTCGGTAATGACTGCATTTGCTACTGAACTTGGGGTGTTGATGAAATAGATAGGTTGCTTTTCATACCCACTGCCAACTTTAACTTCATAACGGGGAGTTTGGTTATCTGCATCCAGCATGTGTTTAGTTGCGTGGGCGATCGCACTCTCCGGTGTACTCGTTTGCTGCCAGAGATACTGCGTCAGTAGATAGGTAAATGCTCCTGCATGGAAGCCATTAAAACGTGCATCTGCCGCCGTTTGAGAAGGATCTGTTGCAGCGAGTACAACTCCTTTGGCAACTCCCTCCCGATACCGCTTGACAAATTCTTCGCCAGAAAGCTTCAGTTGTGACAGCCACCTTTGTTGATACGCTTTTTCTTCAGGAGAAATCTGTAGGTTCATGCCTCCATCTCGCGATCGCACCCGACGATCCCTGGTAGCACCACCAGAGTAACAACTATCTAGAACAGCAGTGAAATTTTCAGTTTGCAACGCTGACATCAGCAGGAACAATGTGTGTCCCATAATGTCCTTGACGACACCGCCTTTTTCTGGGTATCCGGTGGGTAGTGTGGCATCAACCGGAACGAAAGTGCCGTTTAATCCACTCTTACTACCTGGTTCAACAACAATTGGATCTGGATCGGAAAGACGAGAACCGTGTCCTGAGTAGTGATACACTACCACATCTCCAGGCTTGGCTTGTTTAATCAAATGTTCTTCAAATGCCTCTAGAATTCCTTTGCGAGTTGCTTGTGCATCAGTCAGAGTGTAGATATCTTTGGGATTGAAACCAAAGCGGTGGATCAGGAGATGACGCTGCAACGCCACATCATTGACACACCCTCGCAAAGGTGTAATTGGAGGTTTATCGGGATAATTATTGATGCCGACGAGTAAGGCAAGTTTGCGAGGGGTACTTTTTGCCAGAACTTTGCCGTACCAATCCGCCTGTCGTTGAATATTAAACTGGCTTAATCCTAACGTTCCTAGAGTAGATCCAGCGAATAGGAAGAACTGGCGACGAGAAATCTGTGCCATAACTGTTCTATTTATAATTGCTTGTCAAAGTACCTTTACCTTAACGGTTTATTTCTACAGCTAGTAGTTTGTATCCAAAGTTGTAACAGTAATATTTTATATAGCAGTTCTATTTGATTTGGGAAAAAAACGAACCGCTCTAGGGCGCTTCAGAAAGAAAAGAGAGAATTTTACAACTCCCGCAAGGATTGCTATAGAAAAATTATCCGTCTCTCCTATAACTTCTCTCTATGTATTTTTTGTCCTCCGTGGTTCGTTATCATGCCGAGGTAAGTTTCACAAATAAAATCAGATGGTTATAGTAGTTCAAATAATACTTAATAGTACAAAGTGCCATCAGGCAAAATAGCACTATCTAGCTGAACGCCATCCAAAATCGCATATTCCAAATCGGCATTTCGCAAATCAGCACCCCGCAAATCTGCGGCTTTGAGAATTGCATTACTCAAGTCAGCACTGGTGAGATTAGTTTGCCTCAAATCAGCATTGCTAAGATCGGCACCTGGTAATTTTGCGGCTACCAAACCAGCACCAGCAAGGTTAGCATTAGTAAGATTAGCTTTGATTAATCCGGCATAGTTAAGATTTACACCGTTCAAATTTGCACCACTGAGATTGGTATTAATCAAGCTAGCGCCCCCCAAATTGGCACCCACGAGATTAGCACCGCTTAAATTTGCAGCGCTGAGATTAGCACCAGCGAGATTAGCACCGCGCAAATCAGCAGCCTTTAAATCAACATCCCGCAATTCGGCACCGCTTAAGTCGCACCCCGGACATTGTTTGGTGTTCAGCAATTGTTGAACGTGTTCTGGATTTGCTGCTGTGGCTCGTGTTGCTAACGCTACAGAAGACAAGAGAGCGATCGCTACAATTGATGGTGTCATTCCTACCCTCGGTCTATTTAGCCAAAATTCTATACTTAGATTATTGACAAATAGTTTTTTTATTGAGGGACGGACATGGCTCCAAATCCCACCATCATGCGAGCAGTTGAACATCTGGGGTACCGCGTTACCGTTGGCGACGTGGCAACTCAGGCTGGATTAAACGTCAACATGACGGAGGCTGGATTACTCGCTTTAGCCTCCGATGCCGGGGGACATTTGCAGGTAGCAGAAACAGGTGAAATTGTCTACCTGTTCCCGAAAAATTTTCGGTCAATTCTGAACAACAAGTTTTTGCGGCTGCGGCTGAAGGAATGGTGGGAAAAAATCTGGAAGGTTTTGTTTTACCTGATCCGGATTTCCTTCGGGATTATCTTGATAGCGTCGATTGTGCTGATATTTGTAGCGATCGCTGCCATCATGATTGCGGCTTCTGCCAGTCGTGACGACGATTCTGGTAGCCATGACTCCGGCGGCGGCGGTATGATCTTCATGCCTCGCTTCTGGTTTGGGCCAGACATCTGGTGGTTTTTCTATCCAGACTATGGCGATCGCTATGAACGGCGGCGGGTAGCATCTCCAGAAAAGAAACAGATGAACTTCCTAGAAGGTGTCTTCTCTTTTCTGTTTGGCGATGGTAATCCTAACGCCGATTTAGAAGAACGTCGCTGGAGTGCGATCGCTACCGTAATTCGCAACAACGGCGGTGCTGTAACAGCAGAACAAATCGCCCCATATCTCGACGAAACTGGCTCAGGATGGGCTAAAGAATACGAAGACTATATGCTGCCAGTGCTAACCAAATTTAACGGGAAACCGGAAGTTAGCCCTGACGGAGACATAGTTTATCACTTCCCAGACTTGCAAATTACAGCCCAAGAGCGAAATTCCGAAGCAGTCGGTGCTTATCTCCGAGAGCGTCCTTGGCGCTTTAGTCAAGCCACTAGCGGACAGAATATGCTCTCAGCTGGACTAGGTGCGGTGAATATCGTCGGTGCTTTAGTTCTGGGTTCCCTATTGCGGGGTGAGGTTGGAGTGCAGTTAGCACAATCCGGCGGACTGATCGCCTTCGTACAGTCCATTTACTGGATTTTATTAGGCTACGGCACAGCTTTCTTAGCAATCCCCTTAATTCGCTATTTCTGGATTCAATTCAAAAATAAAAGGGTAGAAAGCAGGAATCAAAAGCGGCAAGATCGTGCCATCTTGTTAAATCAAGCCAATTCTGCCTTGCAGAAAAAAATCATCTATGCCCAACAGTTTGCTGCTAAAACTGTCCTCGGTCGTGATGATTTAGCTTACACCACCGAAAACGACTTGATAGAACAGGAAATTGAGCAATCTGACAAAATTGATGCAGAATGGCAGCGGCGCCTCAATCAAAGCGGTTCATAACAATTCTTTTGGGTGTCTGAAGAAGAACCCGTATTCACAACAGGGGGTGTAATTCAAACCCACTACTTCCCAACCCTCCTCTCCTAGTTGATTAGAGAATTCATAGAGAGGAGGGATTTCTTTTTTTTGTCTTGCAAGTCTTTTTCGTTGACGCTTTGTGGTCGGACGCCCGCAAAATATAGGGTTTCTCAGTTCAGTGGAATATATCGCGGTTCTGACGTTAGAGCTACCTTGATAGGGACATGGCATTGCCATATCCCTACAGATGTATCGCACCCAACCCTTGAATTGCTGTAGTCAAATCGAACAAAGATGTATACCCACTTTTGCACAGGGATTCTTTGAGTTGCATCACGTCCTAACTTTTACTTAACCTGAAGGCTAGTAAGGGACGTGTTCTGATAATAGTGTCCCAAAATTTGCTGATAGTTTACTCCCTGCTGAGCTAAATTATAAGCTCCCCACTGGCTCAAACCAAGACCATGACCGAAACCGCGACCATTGATCTGAAAACCTGTTGAGGAAGAACTAACGGTGAACCAGGTACTCTTAAGTCCCAATGCGCTACGCAACTGACTACCGCTCATCCGCCGCGTACTCCCATTACCCACTACTTTCATAGTCATTATGCGTCCCGTAGGCGTTGTGCGCTCTGGGACTAGGGTTTTGATATTGCTCACACCGAGAAGGCGACTGAGTTCGCTCTTGGAGAAAGTTTTCTGCCACTGGTAGGGGGGCGCTCCCTGGTCGTAGTCTGCGACACCGCGCAAATACGGAAGCGGTTGTGTCCAAACATTTTCCACATTTTCCGTGTGTCCTCCAGAGGAGGAATGGAAGACGGCGAGAATCAGCTGGTTGTTGTAAGTTAGCACTTGCCCTGCTGTGGCATTTACAGCTTGATGCGTCCCTGTAGTTTCGGTATCAAGACCTTTGTAAACTTGGGAACTTTGGGTGTCGCCAAGATCGTAAACGCCATTGCCAGAAGTTTGGCGTTTATAAAGGGCGTAGGTGCGGGCGGCGACAGCTTGCGCCTTCAGCGCTTCCAAGGGCCAGTTGCCGCCCATTTCTGCCCCTAAGACGCTGTAGAGATATTGTTCTAAATCGACTTGGTTAACGGCGGTGAGTCCTTTGCCTGAGGGAACGATGCGGGCGCGACCCCGATACCAGCGATCGCCTATCCAAACATATCCGCCACTGGTCGGCTCAATCAATAGATCCGTGGCTTTCCGTCCATCCATCGCCACGCTACCGCCAGATGAACGGGCTTCTTTGCCATCCATTGGTGCCATTTCTCCCACAACTCGACCAGCACCGTCGCGGATTACAGCTTTGGTAGAACTGCCTATGGTAATCTTGCTAACACCTTGTTGAATTGCTACGCGCAATTCCAGCGCAGCTTGAGCAGGGGCAACTAGGGCAATCCACAATAAGATAGTCAGTCCGGATGAAGAAGGATGGAGTAGTCTTTGAAAGAGCAATTGGAGACGCTGAGTTACCATCTGAGAAATTTCCTCACACTATACATAAAGGTCGTTCTAGTTATGGCGATCGTTAAACCTGAGCCGCTTTGAGAGCAACAATAAAGTCTTTAATTCAAAACACCCCAGAGCATATCCGCTTGGTTTGGTATATGCAACCGGGTACATCTTCTATAAAGTAGATATATTTATCACGTTTGCCACTTCAGTGTCAGCCATTGTTTTGAAATTGTATGCTGATAGTTATAGTTGGATTATTTTCAGACTTTGTGATCGTTGTCTAGAACAGAATGCAGATTACTTTTTTAGGGACAAGCTCAGGTGTGCCAACGCGATCGCGCAACGTTTCCAGCGTGGCTCTCCGTCTACCCCAGAGGGGAAAATTCTGGCTATTTGACTGCGGCGAAGGCACCCAACACCAACTCTTGCGGAGTGACCTGAAAATGGGTCAACTAGACCGCATTTTTATCACCCATATGCACGGAGACCATATCTTCGGCTTAATGGGTCTTTTAGCAAGCTGTGGTTTGGCTGGCAATACTCAACGCATGGATATCTACGGCCCTGCTGGTCTTAATGAATACCTGCGTGCTTCTAGACAATACTCTTCAACTCATTTTTCTTACCCCGTCCAAGTTCACGCCGTACAACCAGGGATAGTGTATGAAGATGAAGAATATATCGTCAGTTGTCTTCCCCTAAAACATCGGGTGACTGCTTTTGGCTACCGAGTAACTGAAAAAGACCGTCCAGGGCGCTTCAATGTGGAAAAAGCAGCCCAAATGGGAATTCCACCTGGTCGCGTCTATGGGCAACTCAAGCGTGGCGAAACAGTAACGCTGCTAGATGGACGGCAAATTAGCGGAACCGATTTGTGTGGCGAGACAGAGATCGGGCGCAAAATTGTTTACTGTACAGACACGGTTTATTGTGACGAGGCGGTGGAATTGTCGCGGGATGCAGATGTGTTAATTCACGAAGCCACCTTTGCTCATCAAGATGCCCAGTTAGCTTTCGATCGCTTGCATTCTACCTCAACGATGGCGGCGCAAGTGGCTTATGCTGCGGGTGTCAACCAGCTGATTATGACCCATTTCAGCCCCCGCTATGCTCCTGGTAATGCCATTGTGTTAGATGATTTGCTAACTGAAGCTCGTGCCATTTTCCCGAACACGAAATTGGCATATGACTTTATGACTTATGAGGTGCAGAGGAATAGGAATTAGGAGTTAGAAGTTAATAATTCACAACTCCGGAGGCGGAGCGTCTCCGGCTCCGCAAAAGTCTTACTGGCCGCTGGCTCTCTGAAGGCGATCGCGTATTTCAATTAAGCGAGATTGGCTGCTAACAGGCGATCGCGGTTGTGGAACTTCCGTGTTAGGCCAGTTGGGCAAATCGTTACAGGGACACAACTCTGGCGGCATTCCCACTGTCTTGATGGGTACGGGCATTTCGCAACGCCCACAAGGTGAAACGTCCCACCCTGGTGTCAGCAGTTGGGCAATTGTTTCCTGGGTGCCTTCGAGATAACAATCTCCTGACTCTGGTGAGATAATTTTCTGCCAGCAGCTTTCAAATTCTTCACTGTAGCGATCGCCCTGGATTACAGGTTGCGGCAGCAGCGCTTCTTTGCCATTGTGAATTAAAACCTTTTTGCCTAACTGAAACCAATAGGCAATATATTGTCTGACTTGGTGTTTGGATGCCATAAGCTGAATTTGACTCCTAGTTAACACTAGGAAATAGGCGAACTGCTCCCTCGGAAAGCTTACTTCTAATCTAGGCGATCGTTTTCTTCAGCATTTCTTGCTCTGGGTTGATTGTGCGTCAGACAAAATAATTAATTTTCTCTGACAATTCTAGCCTTACAAGTTGGGTAACTCTACGCTAAAAAAGCGGGTATTTCCACCGTAGCGGCTTCTGCCCTCTTTTGTAATTGCCTCGATTTACATCTTCTAAAATTTTGATAAAAATTTACTTTCTTGTAGGTGACAAAAGTACCAAATAGGTATATTAGGAATCTGGTAAGGGGGAACCGAGGAGACTAAGATTAAGAACATGACCGCCAGTGACGAGAAAAACGGGATTAGCGATCGCGCCAAGACGACGACACAGAGTTCCCAAGCGATCGCGGAACTTCCGACCGATGGGATAGGCGGGGACAACCCCCCAACCAGTTTCCTCCGCCACCAAAATTACATCAGCAGGGCAGTTTAAAAG
The DNA here is from genome assembly GCF_014695815.1 of Trichocoleus sp. FACHB-6. NCBI lineage: Bacteria > Bacillati > Cyanobacteriota > Cyanophyceae > Leptolyngbyales > Trichocoleusaceae > Trichocoleus > Trichocoleus sp. FACHB-6. The sequence continues at coordinate 26,640 of NZ_JACJOY010000086.1, read as the reverse complement.
ACACTCTAGCAACTCCACAGAGGTAATCTCCCAAGCTTCATCGTTTTGGTCTAAGAAATTTGCCACCCACGTTCCCAGAGAATCAACCAACAGACAAGTAGACTGAACAGCATCTTGAATCGTTACTGCTAAAGTTATAGGAACTTGCAGCGTTTGCCATTCGCACGGTCGTCGCTGCTGGTGTTGTTCAATACGCGATCGCCATTCCAAATCATCTGGATCAACTTGAGCCGTTGCCACGTAGACGACAGGCTTACCGGAACGCATTGCTAGAGTTTCCGCCCACTCGCTTTTACCAGACCGCGCCGGGCCAGTCACCAAGATTAGATGCCTATTAGAAGTAGAATCAACTCGTGTCACAAAGGCTGTTTTACTGATTTCAGGCGGGTTCTGCATCAAAGTTAAATTTAACAGCCCAAAAAATATATTTTATCCACCACTAGAGTGTCCAAGGTACTCTATTCGTTAAGAGTGAATGTAAAATTTTTTTTTTGTCGTTCAAGACCAGACAACAATAATACAAATAAAATAGAAAATTAAGCGAGTAACCAAAGCTGGAAAGCGGCACAAGAGCGGGTTTTAATTTCTACTACTAGGCGTGAAATAACCATGAAACCAGAATTAAAACGGATTGAGACGACACTACACCAGCTATCGGATAAAAATCCTGAAATAGGCAATCAGCCGGACGGGATGGGGTGGCGTTCCCCGACACCAGATGCGGCACCATCCATTTCGATGACTGTAGAATCTTGGACAGACCAAAAGCAATCTGGTAAAACGCCAGTGTTGCCGAAATTAAAAGCTCCCAGCTTCACCAACCATCGTAATGCTGCCAATCCTGCCCTAGCGACAACCCTACTGCAAGAAATCGAAGTAATTGTCAGTGGTTGGCAGAAAGAATTACATCAAATTCTGCGGCAAATTCAAGACCTGTACCTGGAAGGGCCAATTGTAGACGGTTGGTTAGAGTCTCATGCCCGCGAACCGGAAGTAGGCGTTGAAGTGTTGCGCGAGGCAGTAGAAACGGGCCATGCGGCATCTGTACACCAGTTGATGGACTACATAGAAGAATGCAATCAACCGGATGGCAATGTGACGTGTGAATCTCCCCGTACCGGATACCGCTTAGTAGGTTTGGACGGGGATGGTCAATTGTGGTCGCGTCCCTGTCCACCAGAACAGGTTCCTACTGTAAGTGTAGCGATCGCGCGTTATCAAAAACTGCGGCAGTTGCTGGTTCGCAAACAAGACTTAGAAACCCGCCTTAGCCAATTGGCGGAAACTCTCATCGTTCTGCATGGTCATCTACAAGACCCAAGTTCTTAGCATCATCTCGCCTGTGTCCGTATGTCATTAGTAGCCATTAGTCATTTGTTTGTTATAAATGACCCATGACCGCTAACTTTTTGACCACCGACTAATGAGCAATGACTAAACCCAAAATTTCTGCGATTATCTGTACCCACAATCGAGAGCAGTATTTAGGTGCCGCCATTGATAGCTGTTTAGGGCAAGATTTCCCGGATTTTGAAGTAGTAGTGGTGGATAATGCCTCAAGCGATCGCACTCGCGAAATCGTAGAAGCACGAGTTGGCGTGACATACGTTTACGAACCCATCACAGGTCTATCCGTCGCCCGGAACACTGGCGCGCGCGTTGCCAAAAGCGATATTCTCGCCTATCTCGATGATGATGCTGTTGCCAGTTCGCTTTGGCTAAAGACACTCTATGATGCCTATCAAAACAATGAAAAATTAGCCATTGCTGGGGGCAAAGTTACCTTACTCTGGCCTGATGGCATAAAAGCCCCGCAGTGGCTTTCCTCCGGCTTATCTGGCAACCTGGGAGCATACGACCTAGGAGCGAACGTCATTTATATCAAACAGCCCGGTATGACCCCCAGAGGCTTAAATTACTCAATCCGGCGCACCTTTCTAGAAGAAATTGGTGGTTTCGATCTTAATCTGGGTCGAGTCGGTAAAAATCTGCTATCAAATGAAGAATTACACATGACAGAACGGGCGCTAAAACTCGGTTGGCAAGTTGCCTATCTGCCTGATGCCTTAGTTGCCCATAATGTTTCCCCCGAACGCCTTCAACGAGCCTGGTTTTTCAGTCGAGGCTGGTGGCAAGGCATTAGTGAATGTTACCGCGAACAACTTTCCGGTCAAGCCGGGCCAGCCCAGCTATTAAGAGGAAGCGACCGAATAATGCGCGGTTTATATAATTCCGTAAAAAACTTTGACGATCCTGCCCAACGCTTCGACAGTCTGGTGTATGCCTACGGTCAAATTGGTTATTTGATAGCGGCGATTAAAGGTATGATTTCTACACCTGTAAAAAAGATTAAAACTTAATCTTTAATTAATCCTGCGGGAAATATTTACCTTTACATTTTTGCGTTTTACCTATTACCTGTTGTCTTTTCTTATGAATGCCTCCAAACTCCCCGTATCGGTTCTGATTCCCGCTAAAAACGAACAAGCAAATCTACCGGCTTGCCTGGAAAGCGTTGCCAGGGCTGATGAAGTATTTGTGGTGGATTCCCAAAGTAGCGATCGCTCTATAGAAATTTCTGAAAGTTACGGCGCGAACGTCGTCCAATTTCACTTCAACGGTCGCTGGCCGAAAAAGAAAAACTGGGCATTAGACAATCTGCCTTTCCGCAACGATTGGGTATTAATTGTCGATTGTGACGAACGCATTACTCCGGAACTGTGGGACGAAATTGCTACTGCGATTCAGAATCCCGAATACGAGGGTTACTACCTCAACCGCAAAGTCTTTTTTCTTGGCAAATGGATTCAGCACGGGGGTAGATATCCCGACTGGAATTTACGCTTGTTTAAGCACAAAAACGGGCGCTACGAAAACTTGGGGACAGAAGAAATTCGCAACACTGGCGACAACGAAGTTCACGAACACGTTGTGCTACCAGGTTCAGTCGGCTATCTGAAAAACGATATGCTGCACATCGACTTTCGGGACGTATTTCACTGGCTGGAAAGGCATAATCGCTACTCTAACTGGGAAGCCCGCGTTTATCTCAATATCCTCACAGGAAAAGACGAAAGCGGTACCATTGGCGCTAATTTATTTGGCGACGCGGTGCAGCGCAAGCGTTTTCTGAAAAAAGTCTGGGTAAGGCTACCTTTTAAACCGTTGATCCGGTTTATTTTGATTTACTTTATTCAGCTTGGCTTTTTGGATGGCAAACCCGGATATATATATGCGCGGCTGATGAGTCAGTACGAGTATCAAATTGGCATCAAGCTGTATGAATTGATGCAGTTTGGCGGTCAGTTAAACGTAGCAGCGACGACACCGAAAGCGCCTCCCCAGCCTGTAAAAGAGCCGGATTCGTTAACAGGGAGCGTCTAGAGTGTTGGAACCAGGGGAGTCAAAGCCAGCTTTAGACGAGATATTGGTAGATTTACGCCGCTACGACCAATCTTGGTTTGACAGGGGAAGACCAGGCTGGTTTGTGTTGCTCTGGTGGTTGGTGCAAGCGATCGCATTCCCCTTGACTCCCCATCCCGTCAACAGCTTGCGCTGCTCCCTCCTGCGGCTGTTCGGTGCCAAAATTGGCAAAGGTGTGATTATCCGCCCCACCGCCCGCTTCACCTTTCCCTGGAAAGTGGAAATTGGCGATTACAGTTGGATTGGCGATGATGTCGTTTTCTACAGCCTTGACCAGATTCGCATTGGTCAGCACTGTGTAGTTTCCCAAAAAAGCTACCTCTGCACTGGTAGTCACGACATCCACGATCCAACTTTCAACCTAATAACATCCGGCATTACCATTGGCAACGGTGCTTGGATTGCCACCGATTGCTTCATTGCCCCTGGAGTGGAAATCGGTGCATATTCGGTAATAGGCGCGCGCAGCAGCGTTTTTGGCAACATTCCACCGCAGCAGGTTTGCTGGGGTACACCTTGCCGTCCCCACTACCAAAGAGAAATTAAAAATTAAAAATTACCTCTTTCTCAGGGGACTATCTAGTAACGAGAAATCTCCAGTCCCTTGAGGACGCATTCCCAGTCCCCAATCCCCAGTCCCTTCATTCATTCATATTCCGATAAGTAGCAACTGCTGAAGGCGAAATTCGGTTCAAGTAACGGAAAATCCAATACTTAAAAATCGTGTCCAGAATCACTGGAAAAGTGGCGATAAATAAATAGTTGAAGTCTCTGTTTTCCGGCAAGCCTAAGTGCCTTGATATTCCTTCTAAAATCACTTCCCAGCCGTGAGGGGAGTGAAATCCTACGAAGACATCAGTAAACAAAATAATGATAAAAGCTTTAGCACTGTCACTCAGTCCATAAACAACATCATCTATAAAACCTTTAAAAATCTCAATTTCCCTACGACTGTTAATCAATAAAACGTAAAAAGCCCCAGCCGCAAATATATCAGCAAAAACATTTTTTATGGCATTAGCGCTTTTGTGACGGTATTCTTCAGTCAGTTCAAATGCCTTTTCTTTGACTTCCTCTTCCATCTCCTCCGGTGACAACTTCGGAGCTAGACCTACCAAAGTTCTAAACTTTAATAGTTGCTCAAATCTTTGCAAATCGTGAAAAGCTTCTTCTTCCAAATCAACATTTAAGAAAATTTCAGTTTTGTTTTCATCTCTGACGCGCTCAACAAGAGGTGCTACTAGAAAGGTTTTAGTTACCTGCTGAGTTAACAGAGGAACTAAAATCAAAACTAAAATAAACCTAATAGAAATTATTGTTTTTGTTTGAGATATCCGAAAGTTTTTAACAACTTCCTCTTCTGATTTTGGGTTAAAGTCTCTTTTAAGCCGATCCAAGGTACTCAAAATTGACCTGGGGACAAAACTTGTTGTATCAGTCATTGTCTCAGCTTCTCCGATTACTTTGCTTTTATCAAAGTAAATTGGCTGATTATATAATTCTCCTTTATCAAGGTTGGCTTCTACAAGTTTAGATTGAGAAACTGGCATCAAGGCTGACGATGACGATGGTGATGGCGATGAAGAACGTTTTGGTTGAGACTGGTATTTAGATATCACATCGTCAATAAACTTGAGTTTTTCTAAAGTTATTGATTGGGTTTCTCTATTTTCCAGTTCGGCAACGTTTCTGTATTCCGAGCCATCGAGTGTTGATCTGGTTCTATTTTGATTTGCTAGGCTAACAATTGAAGTGCTAGAATGAAATTCTGACAAACTTAACCTAGCATCCTTTAAATACTTATTAAGCTTAATTATGAAATAAGACAGGGCATTTTCGCGGTATTTTTTGGAATTAGAAGATATTTTGTTGCCGTCAAAATGTTCGTCTTCAATTGCTTTAATCATTAAAGCTGCTTTGTATGCCCGCTCCAAGGCTCTCTCTGGTGTCCGAATGTACCACTGGCTGGCAGCGTCTAAGGACGAGCGGAGCTGTGTAAAGAAAGGTAGTTTCATAACAGAAACAGAGTATTAAATTAAAAGTATCCCCAGCGTTTAGCAATGTTAACCCAATCTCAGCCAAACTGGATCAGAGGATCAACCCGAAGTGGTAAGACAACTCGCCTGGTGAATCAGTTTTGTCAGTGGGTGGAGGTGCGATCGCAACAGAACCGACTTTCGCCGTCAACTCAGGGGAGGAGGAGGCGACGGGACTCCGAAAGATCGATTTTGGTGTTTGCTGCTAATGATGATAACCGGAGCGAGTTAGCTGACCGTTTGGCTGCTGCGACAGACGGGCGGTATCCGATTCAATCTAAGACACCTTTAGGGTTTTTTCAGGATGAAATTATACTGTTTTGGCCTTTGCTAATTGGGCGATTGAATTTAAGGGCGCAATTTCCAGTCCGCCTACGCCCGGAAACTGAGCAGGAGTTAGCTACTCGGCTGTGGCGTTCTGAGTTGGATAAAGGCAGCTTACAGATGCTGGGAGTAAGCGAGTATCGTGTGGTGCGTCGGATTCTGGACTTGTTGCAGCTAGCGGCTATTAGTGGGACACCACTTGAGGACATTCCCGCTATTCTTGAACAAGGCATCTTACTCCCATTAACACAGAGGGAGGAGGATGGGGAAAGCGTTGAAGATTCAGCTATTAATTGGACTGATGTAGGGAATTTACTGCTTGGCTGGCGGGGATGGTGTCTGGAGAGGGGTTTGCTGACTTATGGGATTATATGCGAACTTTATTGGCGGTATCTGCTGCCAGATGAAACTTATCAGCAGCATTTAATTCGCCGCTATCAAGGGGTGTTGGCGGATGATGTGGATGATTACCCAGCTATAGCTGGCGATTTATTTAATTTTCTTTTGGATAACGGAGCGGTTGGGGCGTTTACTTATAATCCGGATGGAGCGGTGCGATTGGGTTTGAATGCCGATCCGAATTACCTGGCCCGTCTAGCTTCGCGCTGTCAGGTAGAAATTTTGAGCGATCGCGCCCAGAATAATCTAGGGGCAGTTTACGGAGAGCCAATCGTAGAGACAGTGCGCGATCCGATGTATATGTTGAGCTTACCGGAGTCGGTACAGTTGATTCAAACCATGTCCCGCGCTCAGTTGTTGCGGCAAACTGGGGAAGCGATCGCCGAAGCGGTACAAAGTGGACAAGTGCAGCCTTCCGATGTGGCAGTAATTGCGCCTGGTTTGGATGCTATCGCCCGCTATACCCTAGTCGAAATTCTCACAAGCAAAGGTATCCCGGTAGAGTCCCTCAACGACCAGCGCCCCCTAATTAGTTCCCCCACAATCCGGGCATTGCTCACACTCTTAGCTCTAATTTATCCAGGCTTGGGGCGATTGGTAAACCGGGATGCCGTAGCAGAAATGTTGGTCGTACTTAGTCCGACTAGGGACTGGGGACTCTTGACTCTTGACTGGGGAGTGGGGGAAGAATTTGCCTCTTCACCAATCTCTAATCACCAATCCCCAGCCATCGATCCAGTACGGGCAGGTTTGTTGGCAGATTACTGCTATTCCCCAGATCCAGAGCAACCCCGTTTGCTACCTGTGACAAATTTCCCGCGATGGGATCGGCTGGGACACTCTGCCTGTAAAGCCTACGAGCAGATTTTGGGGTGGATAGAGCAGCAGCAAAGTCAGCAACAACAGCGTCTGATTCCCAACTACGTCGCCCTGCTTGACCGGGCAATTCAGGAGTTTTTGTGGAAAGGTAGTAATCTCCCCTACGACCAGCTAGCAGCCTTACGCGAACTGATGGAAACCGCGCAACATTACTGGGAAGTCGAGGGACGACTGCGACAAAAAAGCGGGGGAGGCGATAGCGATCGCGACACCATTGAACGCTTCATCTGCCTGTTGCGTCGCGGTACTGTTACCGCCAACCCTTACCCAGTTCGTCGGCTAGGTCTGAGTAGTCGCGCTGTTACTTTGGCTACAATCTTTCAATACCGAGCTTCTCGACGGTTCCACCGCTGGCAATTTTGGCTAGATGCGGGTTCTCCCCTGTGGTCAAAGGGCGGTGCTGCTACCCTATTTGGTGCGCCTTTGTTTCTCAAGGATTGGTCAGGAGAGCCAATTAGGGAACAAGATACCCAAGTAGCTGATGAGCAAAGGCTGCGGCGGATTTTACTAGATTTACTAGGGCGAGTGGGGGAGCGAGTTTATCTGTGTCATAGCGAATTGGCGACAAATGGGCAGGAGCAAAGCGGCCCCCTGTTGCCTTTAGTAAATGCCTCGGTTCCTGTGAATCCTGATGCAATGAGTTAGAAATGCTATTTTCTCGTTCCTAGTCCCAGGCTGGGAATCAAAAAATGTGGTGTTTTTAGAGGGAATGCAGGATAAGCCGTTCACCATTTCAATCACTTGTCTAGATTCAGGTGTAATGGTTTTGCGTTTTACTCGCACCCAGTTTAAATGCCAATGCCAAACAGCAAAGCGCGGATTAAAGCGATATATAACCAAGCCATCGGTACCCCAATAAACAGTCCAGCGATCGCCCAGCCTCTTTGATGCGCTTTGAATTGTTCAATACTGCGCCATTTTCTACTTTTCCACGCCCATTCATTGCCCCTAGAACCGAGAGCGATCGCCATCAACCAACCAACATTTGGTATCAAAGATATAAGTCCAAACCAAACATTATTTGTGAAAGGCCACAGATAAGGCAACAGAAATGCGCCCCAATTCCAACCCTTAATTTCTTCAGGCACCTCCACCGAAGAATCAAATAATCTGCCTTGCCCAGAATTATTATTAAACGGGACTGCTTGCTTTAACGGCTGAATTCCTGTGGTAGTGTTGATTAGAGTGCCTTCTTTCAGCGCTTTTAGAGCTGATTTCGCACTGCTAAACCGTTCCTCTGGGGCTGGTTCTGTCAACTTTTGAATCCAGCTAATCGTTGGGGAACTGATGCTCACCTGCTGCTCAAATTGAATTCGCAAGTTACGAGAAGGCAGATCCGCTGGTGCAGTTCCGGTTAACAAATGAATCAAAGTTGCTCCCAATGAATACAAGTCTGATCCTGGTACAGCCCTACCACCAAACTGTTCCATTGGCGCATAACCATAAGTCCCCACAACGGTAAATGTGGCTCCTTCTTTTGCCGCTTTATCTTGCACAGCGCCAAAATCAACTAAATATATCTTGCCATCTTTACCCCAGATTAAATTACTCGGTTTGATGTCTCGGTGCAGCACCGTTGGACTGAGTTCGTGGAGATAAATCAAAACCTTGAGAACATCAGAGGCAATTTTGCGAACTTCTGTTTCGGTATACTTTTTGCCGGAGTTCAGCAACTCCTTCAGAGAGTCGCCGGGGATGTATTCTTGGACTATAGCAAACCAGAGCGATCGCTCATCCATACAAAAATAATCTCGGTACTGAGGAATCTGGGAATGATTCAACTGTTTAAGTACCTGTGCTTCTCTTTCAAACAGCTTGAGATCGTCCCACTGCACCTCGCCACCAAAAGCTAGGAGTTTGACAACTACCAACTCTTTTTCTTCAGTTTCGATATCCGTCGCTAACCAAGTTTGTCGCCCAGCATTTTGTCCTAGTTTCTGTTTTAGTTTATAGCGTCCTTGTAATACCTGTTCTGCTTGCAGCATTTTTAGTCCTTAGTCATTAGGTATTAGTAATTGGTTTTACAATTACCAATTACCGAATTTCCAGCCTTGTGTGTCTACTAACATTTTCACTTACCTATTTTAGTTGTGCCAACACCACAGGCTGGTTGACCATTTATAATGATTGGATTTGGAATTACGCTTATTCCGGTCGCCTTAGATTCGCACATAATTGCCAAGGTTTTCATTTCACCCTTAGCAGCCCCAACGTCGTTTACAGGTACTAAGAAAGTACCACCAACATAGCTTTTGAGTTTACGATTTCGGGTTATTCCATAGTTAAATGCGGCTTTATCTGGCCCCCAAGTTGAATACTGGTAGTTTTCTGTCTGAGTGCTAATACCAACCCCTAGTTCTGTAACGGAATTAGAAAATTGATTGTTATCCAAAAAATAAGCTTGCTGGGCGAGGTTCATTGCACTAACATATTGTTTCGCTTCAGATTGCTTAGCTTTAGTTGATGAATCCAGCAAATCTGGCATAGCAGTAACACCTAAACCGAGAATTATTAGTGGTATCGAAGCTAAAAACGCTAGACGGCCATAACGAACTGAATTTTCATTTTCTTGAGGATTTGTTTTAATATAACTGGGGGAAGTAGCTGCTACCATTGCCTCAAGTGCTTCCCGTGCTGTAGTGAATCTTTTTTCCGGAGCGGGTTCTATAAGCTTTTCTATCCAGTTGGTAAAACTGGGGTTCAGGTTAACTTTGTCAGCAAATTGAATTCGCATTTGATGCTGCGGTAATTCAGCTGGTGGTGTTCCAGTTAACAAATGAATGAGTGTTGCTCCCAGTGCATACAAATCTGATGCTGGAACTGCACGTCCCCATAGTTGTTCGGGCGGCGCATAGCCACTGGTTCCCACTACTGTAAAGGTTACTCCTTCAGTCTTAGCGCGGTCAGTAACCGCACCAAAATCTACCAGATAAACTTGTCTGTTTTCGCCGAAAATCAAATTACTGGGTTTGATATCGCGGTGCAAAACTGGCGGACTCAATTCGTGCAGATAAATCAGAATCTTCAGCACCTCTGTGGCAATTCTTTGCACCAAACTTTCTGTTAATTTTTTTCGTTCATCTAACATTTGGCGTAAGGATTTACCAGGAATGTAATCTTGAACTAATCCAAACCAAGGTAAACCGCCGCCTGTCTCTTCATCCAATGAAAAATAATCGTGATATTTCGGAATTTTGGGATGGTTGAGATTTTTTAAAACTTGAGCCTCACGTTCAAATAGCTTCAATTCTTCCCATTGCATCTGCGGATTAAAAGCCAGCAATTTAACAATTACTTGTTGGTTGGGTTCTACTGATAAATCTGTTGCTAGCCAAGTTTGTCGCCCCGCATTTTGCCCTAATTGCCGTTCTAGCTGATAACGTCCTTGTAATACCTGTTGTGTTTGCAGCATGATTTATTTGTTAGTTGTAAGTTATCTGTTGCCATTAGAGGCGAAGTATTCGCGTTGCAATTTCGATGAGTCGTAAATTCTTATACGCAACTTTGCCCTTACTTAAGCCAATCTTGTATCTGTTGAGCTAACCAAGTACATTCGTTCTCAGTGAAATTACGCCCCAAGGAATAGTTACAGCTATTAGTTTGAATATTTAGCCGTTTTGAAGCGATTTTATATACCTTTTTAATTTCTGAAGTTTGCCCTTGATGACGAATATAGCAGAAGCCAAAAAGTTTTTTTTCAATTACAAAACTTTCTTGGTCTAAATAAAGGTAATTATCGCCTAGGGAGTTGAGGTTGTTTAAATGCAATTTTGATAACATTTTTGCCAGTTCATATTGTACATTATTTCCTATCCAAATATTTCCAAAGATTAACACTCCAGCCAACATTAAGGAAATCAGAAGAAAAAACTTATAGTAAAATAATGACACAACACCAATGGCTACGAATAAAAGCAGACAACATAGCATAAAAAGTAGCGATAATAGAGACATTATCGAGCCTGCTGCTAGTAGCCATTTTCCTCCAAATCCCAGGACATCTACAAGAAACAATAACCCTCTTCCAGAAATTTTAATTTTTAATTGGGTAGGAGACTTCCACATCTGAATCCGACTGCCAGTTGGCTGACGAACTTTTTGCAGAGGGGTGTTAAGATAGCGTTCTGCTTTCAGGTCTTTTAGGGCAAGTCTGGCTGTGCTATAACGTTGGCTTAAATCGGGTTCGGTGAGGGATTGAATCCAACCAATAAAAGTGGGATTAACGCTTATAAGATGGGAAAATTGAATCTGCAAATTCTTCTGGGGTAAATCTGCTGGAGAAGTGCCAGTTAATAAGTGAATTAAAGTTGCCCCCAGCGCATACAAATCGGATGCTGGTACAGCTTTTCCCCAAAATTGTTCCAGCGGTGCATAGCCAGTAGTTCCGACTACCGTAAAGGTGACACCTTCAGCAGCCGCAGAATCTTGAACTGCGCCGAAATCAACTAGATAAATCTGCTCATCTTCTCCCCAAATCAAGTTACTCGGCTTGATATCGCGGTGCAGTAGCGGCGGACTTAATTCGTGCAGGTAAATTAGTATATTTAAAATATCTGTGGCAATTTGACGTACTTGGTTTTCCGTAAAACGTTTGCCTTGATGCAAAAGTTGTTGTAGAGTTTTCCCCGGAATGTATTCTTGGACTAAGCCAAACCAGCACAAACCAGCGCCGATAGTTTTGTCCAGGGAAAAATAATCTCGATATTTGGGAATTTGGGGATAATTAAGATTTTTTAAAACTTGAGCTTCGCGCTCAAAGAGTTTAAAATCATCCCACTGCATCTGCGGGTTAAAGGCTAGCAGTTTGACAATGACCAATTCTGGCGGCGACACACTGACATCAGTTGCTAGCCAGGTTTGTCGCCCAGCATTGTGTCCTAACTGCTCTTGGAGTTGGTAACGCCCCTGCAATAGTTGTGCTTGCAGCATTTGGAGAAAGGATTCACGACTTGCTGTATCTACTCCAATTTAACTAGCGATCGCGTATAGCGCTACCACTACTTGTCCACCATATTTCCGGGGGACTTTGCAGCTTACTCATAGATTTTCTTGGGGATTTCCCCTGAGTGTAGATTGCTACACTCATTGTTAACTACAGCGATCGCTTCTTCATCTCACTCAACAAATGCGATCGCTATTTTTGAGAACTGACAATATATTCACACAAACATAGAGACGCGAAATTGTGCTTCGCACCGCTTCGCTAACGCGTCTCTACATTAGCCCGCTTTAGGCGGGCTTTGTTTGCTCAAGGCGACTTTAGCCGTTACGCCTCATCCAACGCTGCAATCCCAGGAAGTTCCTTACCTTCCAGCAACTCCAGACTTGCGCCGCCGCCAGTGGAAATGTGGCTCATTTGTTCGCCCAAATTCAACTGTTCCACTGCTGCAACTGAGTCGCCACCGCCGATAATCGTGGTAGCGCCAGTCTTGGTGAGGTCGGCAAGAGTACGCGCGATCGCTTCCGTCCCTTTGGCAAATTGGGGGAACTCAAACACGCCCATCGGCCCATTCCAAATCACCGTCTTGCAATCTGCAAGCGCATCTTGGAACGTCTTCACGGAGTCGGGGCCAATATCCAAGCCCATCCAACCATCGGGAATAGCATCAATGCTGACCGTTTGAGAGTTGGCATCAGCAGCAAAATTATCTGCAAGGATGACATCTGTCGGCAATAGCAATTGAACGCCGCGTTCTTTCGCCTTAGCTTCCAAAGATTTCGCCAATTCCAGCTTATCTTCTTCCACCAACGACTTACCCACATTCAGCCCGCGAGCCTTGTAAAAGGTGAAAATCATGCCGCCGCCCAGGATCAGCTTATCGCACTTATCCAGCAGCGTTTCGATGACACCAATTTTACTGGAAACCTTGGAACCACCGATAATTGCAGCTAGAGGACGCTGGGGACTTTCAATCGCACTTTGCAAATATTGCAATTCCTTCTCAATCAAGTATCCAGCCACAGATGGACTAAGATACTTAGTAACGCCCTCAGTGGAAGCATGAGCGCGGTGAGCGGTGCCAAAGGCATCATTCACATACAAATCGGCATTTGCAGCCAATTTTTTCGCGAATTCCGAGTCGTTTTTCTCCTCCTCTGGGTAGAAGCGGACATTCTCCAGCAGTAGTACGTCGCCATTTTGCATCGCCGCCACCTTAGCTGCGACATCTTCGCCGATGCAGTCATCGCACTTGACGACTTGCTTACCCAGTAACTCTGAGAGGCGATGGGCGACGGGAGTCAGGCGGTATTTGTCATCTACACCCTTTGGACGACCAAAGTGGCTGGAGAGAATCACCTTAGCGCCTTTAGAAGTTAAATCCTGAATTGTTGGCAGAGCTGCCCGAATGCGCGTATCGTCAGTGATGCTGCCATTGTCTAAAGGTACGTTAAAATCCGCCCGTACCAGTACCCGTTTACCGGATAAATCAGATGCCGCTAAATTTGCTACAGTTTTCTTGGACACAGCGTGAACCTCCTAATTGCGTCTTAGTTAAAAATTTCGCCACCAGTAGCGTGTTAATGGTCGTTTGACCTTTTTCCCTCAAAAGCTAGATAAACCAAAGTGCGATCGCAAGTTAAGTTTTTTCTAGCCAGCGCCGTCCACATTTTACAGGAGTAGGGGTTCCTACAGGTGCGTGCCATGTTCAAGACTGTTCTGTTTCCTGTCGATCAAAGTCGAGAAGCCCGCGAAGCGGCTGATGTTGTTGCCAATATTGTGCAAAAGTATGGTAGCCGCTTAGTGTTGCTGTCGGTGGTAGAAGAACCAGAAGTAGAGGAATCGCCTCGTCCAGATGCGATGAACTCACCACAAGCCGTTGCCGAATTGCTTAAAACTGCACAAAATCTATTTGCTGAGTTAGGCATCCAAGCTGAGATCATTGAGCAAACAGGTAAGGTGGCTTTTACAATTTGCGATGTTGCTGATGAAATGGATGCCGATTTAATTGTGATGGGGTGTCGCGGACTCGGTTTGACTGAGGAAGGCGTTTCCGAAAGTGTCACTAACCGGGTGATTAACCTTGCCCCTTGCCCAGTTTTGGTTGTTCCTTAATCAATTTTGGATTTTGAAGCGATTTTTGGGGAGATTGATGAGGGAGTTGAACCATTACTGGTTCTTCCCCCAACCTCCCGTTCTTCTCAAAATATGGCGTGATTTTGCGGGGGCGAAGGAGTTTCTAGGCTTCCGATGATTTTGGATTAAATCTAAAATCTAAAATTTAAAATCTAAAATCTAAAATTCTATGACTACTCCCGATATTAATTGGTATCCCGGACACATTGCCAAAGCTGAAAAGTCTCTCAAAGAACAGCTTAAGCGTGTGGATGTGGTGTTGGAAGTGCGAGACACCCGCATTCCTCTCTCCACGCACCATCCCCAAGTGCCAGAGTGGGTGGGTACCAAGGCGAGGGTGTTGGTACTTAACCGCATGGATATGATTACTCCCTCTGTGCGACAGATGTGGACAGAGTGGTTTAGAGAACGAGGGGAAATGCCATACTTCACTGATGCTCAGCATGGTAAAGGTATAGTAGCAGTGGCAAAGGCGGCGCAAGCAGCTGGGGAACAGATGAATCAACGAAGAAGCGATCGCGGGATGCTTCCTCGCCCAGTCCGCGCCGTTGTGATCGGCTTTCCTAATGTCGGCAAATCAGCTTTAATTAATCGCTTGTTGGGAAAAAGAGTGGTAGAAAGTGCGCGTCGTGCTGGCGTGACTCGTCAACTGCGCTGGATACGCATTTCCGATCAAATTGAACTTTTAGATGCTCCCGGCGTTTTACCTTCCAGGTTAGAAAATCAATCTGCTGCCCTCAAATTAGCTATCTGCGATGATATCGGTGATGCGTCTTATGATAATCAACGAGTGGCAGCTGCTTTAGTAGATTTTCTGAAAAATTTAAACAGCCCAGATGCCGATTTATTTTTGGTAAAGTCTTTAGAGTCTCGCTACGGAATAGATCCAGTACCCCTAACGGGTGAAGAATATATACACGCTGTGGCAAATCACCGTCATAAAGGTGATGTAGAACGCACAGCACGGCAGATATTAAATGATTTTCGCACAGGCTTATTAGGTGCTATTCCCCTAGAGTTGCCGCCAAATACACGCTAGGTAATAGAATTTCACTGCAACAAAAACGTACCACTTTATTATCAAGATTGTTAACCTTGGATGAAGACCACACGCTACTTTGAAGAGCAGGTACTACGCAAACATCTCTACTTCCGGTGGGAGTGGTGCCAGGGGGTGGTAGCTAATCCGTTCAGAACCGAGAGAGATCCAGTTAGATGGACGTATTCGTTTTTGGGGTAGAGTACCAGAATGCAGTAAATCTTCCCAAATTGCTCACCAGTATAGGGTAAAAAAAAGTGCGATCGCTTCGCCTCAGACTTTTTTCTATGCACCCTGAAAAACCCAGTTTTTCTATTTAGAAGGACAAGTATTTTTTGTCCGACCTTTCCAAATCCAACCTGACACGGGAGCATTAATCTCTATCCAGCCACTTTCTTCTTTTCCAGTAACAGATACTTTGGTTCCTGATTTCACAACATCCCCAGTTTTCTTACGCCCATCCAAAGAGCGGACATTTGATGAGCTAGTAACAACAATACAACTTGGTTTTGGTGCAGTTTTAGCTGTTGTTTCAATTTGGTTTTTAGCCGTCGCCGGATTAGGCGATGGGGGACGATTTGCAGAAATTGCACCGATTGTAACTACAAAAATAGCGGTGCCTACCCCGATTAGCAACGGCAATTTCTGGGGGGATTTAGATTGTGAAGTGTCTGGCGCGATCGCTTCCCTCCCCGGAGCAACTGTCACAGTGTTCTGCGTCGGGGGATTACCAGTAGCAATTGTTACTGTGTTCTGCGTCGGGGGGATGGCTGGCTGGGGCGTAGATACAGGGGCAGTTGCGTCATCTGACAAGGTGTGGGGCTTCGTCTCGGCGGAGAACCTACGCAATGCCTCTTTAGCAGACTCAGAGCCATCTTTGAAGTAGCCGCGCACCTTCTGGCTGAAGACTGCGGCCAAAGCCCCCGGAGTGGAGGGATTGGTCAATGAGGTGAGTGCTTGCAGCGCCTCAGTTGCTGATTGGTAGCGGTATTTGAAGTAGTGGCGCACCATCTTGTCTAGAACATCTGCCAAAGAGTCGCTGACTTGAGCCTGATGTCGCCAGAGAATTTCCCCAGTCTCAGGATCTTCTGATAATTGTCTGGGATTTAACCCAGTTAATGCTTGGATGCCGATGGTGCCGAGAGCATAAATATCGCTACTGGGGCGGGGTCTGCCTTGTCCCTGTTCGCTGGGCATATAGCCTGGGGTGCCAATTGCTACAGTCTCGTTTACACCTTCAGGCGCAAGGACTGACTGCATCTGCACTTGCTTAACAGCACCAAAGTCAACCAAAACTAACTTGTTGTCTGAGGAACGGCGGATTAAATTATCCGGCTTGATATCCCGATGGATCACCCCGTTACCGTGGACAAATTCTAGAATAGGTAAAACTTCAGCCAGCAGTTGTATCGCCTGAGTTTCGCTCCACCGCTGACCCGGTGGAAGTTCTACACTTAGAGTATGTCCGTCGATAAACTCTTGTACCAGATAAAACTCTTGGTTTTCCTCAAAGTAAGCTAACAGCCGGGGAATTTGGTCATGATTTCCTAACTTTTCTAGGGTTTCCGCTTCGCTATTAAACAAGCGTCTAGCTGTTTGCAAAAATTCCGGGTTGCTAATAGCGGGTTTAAGGTGTTTGACGACACAGGTGGGGTTTCCTGGTCGGCGAGTGTCTTGGGCGATGTATGTATGACCAAATCCGCCTTGACCTAGCACTTGAACCACCTGATAACGCTGGTCTAGTAAAGTGCCTATCATTGTTTCGCTGCTGGGAGGTAAACCGTTTGACATAATAGATTTTTTTCCAAAAATAAGTAGTGTCTTCCGGATTTTTAACAAAATCGATTTCTGCTGTCATTCGCTGGTTTATTTCCAGTGTCTTTTGCGGTTGTATAGCTACAACCTCGACCCGGTATGGGAAACTAGCCATACTATGATACTGTTGTTCTAGGGATGAGGGGTCATACCCCTCAATCTTTCATAGAAAGGGCGCGATCGCATTGGATCTAATAATGTTTTGTGCATCTAAATTGCATAAATTTATACTTAGACTACGGGCTGGGGAATTGTGCCTCCTTTGTTGGCTTTGCTTCAAAAAGGTATTAAGTCATGGCTGAACTTAAACTACGCCTAAAAGAAGAAGATACGGAAAGAACGGTTACGGTAAATCAGGATGAATTTACTATCGGGCGTTTGCCAGAATGTGACTTGTGCTTGCCTTTTGGGGGAATTTCTCGCTACCATGTCCAATTTTTGAAGACAGCGACCGGAGACTGGACAATTGAGGATATGGGTAGCAAAAACGGGACACGATTGAACGAACGTCCTGTAACCTCGCCTCAACAGATAAATGACGGTGACGTTATTTGGCTGGGAGATGTTGGTGTAGTTGTTGTTTTAACTGCTCCTATAAAACCCGATTTGCTAGAGGTACCGCCTGAAGGTACTACTATCCTTCGCAATGTCAAAGAACTGCAACAGCAATGGATACAAGCCGATGGAGCGAAAGATTCCAGCGATAATAAGGAGAAAGCGATCGCTCGCCTGAAAGATTTGGTAGATATCGCTAAGGCTCTCAGTGCTGCTGAATCAATAGAAGCCATTTTTGAACAGGTGCAGGAAGTTGTTTTCCGCAGCCTCAAAAGTATTGAACGCTTAGCATTGTTAGTTGATGTCAACGGTTTAGGTAAACTTGAATTGCTCAATGCCGCAACCAGAGATGTCTCTCAAAATCTCACCGAGTCGGGTAGTTGGATTAGCCGCAGCATTTGTCAAAAAGTATTTGATGAAAAAGTAGCAATTCAAACCGCTGATGCTCAGATGGATAAACGGTTTGAAGGCGAACAAAGTATTTTCGTCAAAGGCATCAAGAGCGCGATCGCTGTCCCTCTCTGGGATGAAAATAAAGTAGTCGGCGTACTTTATGCCGATGCTCAACTTCCTTCCAGCCATTGGACTAAAGGCGGAGAAGAAGACCTCAGCTTTTTTTCAGCCTTAGCCAATCTCGTCGCATCAGCTGTACAACGCTGGCTCTTAACACTCAAACTCAGAAACGAAGAAACAATTAGAAATAGACTAGAGCGCTATCACTCCCCTTCGGTTGTGCAGCACATTATGGCCCAAGGGGCATTAGAAGATGGTCGTTTGGTTCCCGCCGAAGTTGATATCAGCATTCTCTTCGCTGATATTGTCGGCTTTACTGCACTTTCGGAAAGATTGCGTCCAGCACAAATTGCCCACTTGCTAAATGCTTTCTTCGAGGAAATGTTACAAGAAGTTTTTGCCGTTGGAGGAACGCTGGATAAATATATTGGAGATTGCATTATGGCATTCTTTGGCGCTCCGGAACCGCAACTTGATCATGCTGACAAGGCTGTTGCTGCGGCTATGGGAATGCTGACTCGTCTAGAAAATCTCAATGCGAATCAAGTATTGGCAGAACCGCTGCAAATCAGGATTGCTATCAACAGCGGTAGGGCAGTAATTGGAGATGTCGGCAGTTCTCAAAGGGTAGATTATACTGCGTTAGGAGCAACAATTAATCTTGCCTCTCGCATGGAAGGAATTTGTCCTCCCGGTGGATGTGTTGTCAGCGAAGCTACCTATTCAATGCTGACGCGAACCCCCCAAAAGGGCCTTCCCTTGGGGACGCAAGGCTTGGGGGAGATGGGAGAGTACCGTTTCAAAGGCATTGACCGCCCAATAAAGGTTTATCAGACCAAGAGGGATGGTACCAAACCAGTTTCTTGATGGTAGACGCAGATCCAACAAAGCCCCTTTAATCAGGGGGAGCTGCGTGTAGTATCAAAAGAAAAATGGGACAAAGCGATCGCTTGCTCTCTCCTAATGCCAAAGGTGCGATTTTTCTAGCGTCACCACCAATTTCAACATTGCTAATCGTCGGTAGAAGGATTTTCTCAAGGTTAAGATGGTTGCAGCGATGCGCTCAAAAGCACTACTGCTTACGCTATCGCTGGGGAAATGCCATTGCTTTTGTCGGTGCGCTATTTGAATATTGCTTTGCAAGAGATTTTTAGCACCTCTTGTTCGCTGTGGTGCAAGGAGGTTTGAAGTCATGGCTGAACTAAAGCTGCGCCAACAAATTGAAGGCAAGACCGAAAGCTACATCACAGTAGAAAAAGAGGAATTTACTATTGGGCGGTTGCCAGAATGCGATTTGTACTTACCATACTTTGAGATTTCTCGCTACCATGCCCGCTTGGTGAAAGCACCGGATCGGGGGTGGCTGATTGAGGATATGCACAGCACCAACGGTACCCGGTTAAATGAACGTCTTTTGACCTCCCCTCAAAAAGTAAATCACGGCGATGTTATTCAGCTAGGGCATATTTGCCTAAATGTTATTTTCGCCGATCCTCCTCAACCGCAGAAGCCAGTAACATATCCGCTGGCTGATGAGGCAATGACTATCTTTCGCAGTGCCGAAGAACTGCAACAGCAGTGGATACAGGCTGATGATAATGGCGATCGCTCCTCAAACCACCAAAAAGCAATCGATCGTCTCAAAGACATGGTGGATATAGCTAAAAGTCTAAATTCTGCTGAATCTATAGAAGCGATTTTTGCTCAGGTGCAGGAAATCGTTTTTCGCAATTTAAAAAGTATCGAACGTTTGGCACTATTAGTTGATATTAATGATTCCGGCAAACTTGAATTACTTGATGCAGCCGCCAGAGATATCTCTCAACAGGAAAATATAACAGCCGATGACAGTTGGATTAGCCGCACCATCTGTCAAAAAGTATTTACTGATAAATTAGCCGTAAAAACCGCTGATGCTCAAAGGGATGAACGCTTTGTAGGCGAACAAAGTATTTTAGCCAAAGGCATTCGTAGTGCCTTAGCTGTTCCTCTCTGGGATGAACATCATGTGGTAGGCGTTCTTTATGGCGATGCCAATCTTTCTTTTAACCATTATGCTAAAGGCGGAGAAGAAGACCTCAGCTTTTTTTCAGCTTTAGCCAATCTAGTAGCATCAGCTGTGCAACGTTGGTTATTAACACAGAAACTCAGAAGCGAAGCAAATATTCGCCACAGACTAGAACGCTATCACTCGCCTTCAGTTGTGCAACACATCATGACACAAGGGGCATTAGAAGACGGTCGTCTGGTTCCCTCAGAAGGTGAAATTAGCATTCTCTTTGCTGATATTGTTGGCTTTACTGCCCTTTCGGAAAAGTTAACTCCCACACAAATTGCCCATTTGCTTAATAACTTCTTCGAGGAAATGTTGCAAGAAATTTTTCATGCTGGAGGGACGTTAGATAAATTTATTGGCGATTGCATTATGGCATTTTTTGGCGCTCCCGAACCGCAGCCAGATCATGCCGAGAGAGCTGTAGCCTCCGCCTGGGGAATGCTGGAGCGTTTAGATCGTCTCAATGCTTGTCGCTTCTTTCCAGAACCCCTGCAATTGCGGATTGCCATCAATAGCGGTAAAGCCGTAGTTGGAGATGTTGGAAGCTCTCAGAGGGTAGATTATACCGTGTTAGGAACAACGATTAATCTTGCTTCTCGTATGGAAGGAATCTGTCCGCCTGGTGAATTTGTTATCAGTGAAAAAACCTATTCAATGCTGAAGCGAACAAAAGGCTTGTCCGCAATGGGAGAGTTTCGTTTCAAAGGCATTGACCGGCCCATACAAGTTTATCAAACCAAGAGGCATTAATCGGGGCTATTGAGCTGATTTTTTGGCGGTACCAAGTAATTAAAAATTAAAAATTGTAAAACTCAATTGTTACTTTTACCTTTGGGTGCTTATAGCTATCTGTAAATTAAATGTATGACAGCTTAATGAATGCGATCGCGATCTTTGGATGCGGCACGCAGCCACATTCTTCGCGCCGAGGCACTATACATTATCCTCTATTTCTGTTCCACTAAAAAAAAAAATTTTTCTATCCAAAAATATACTTCAATGAGATACACATCCATTTTTGGGATCGGGAAATAACGTTTTCTTGAGGTATTAGAATGAGTCGAATTGATGGGTTTGTGGGACGGCGCGATTTATTGAAACTGGTAGGTGCGGGAGGAGCTGGTCTTGCTGCTACTGCTGCTGGCGGTGTCCTCTGGACTGCACAGGAAGCGATCTCTCCACAAGCTGCTGCTGCTGAATATCAAAGCAATCCTCAACCAGTTAGTCCTGAGGAAGCTTTAAAAAGGTTGGTGGAGGGGAACAAACGGTTTGTGCAGCAAAGGCGTCAAAACCCCAACCAATCAATAGCACGTTTGCAATTAGTTGCTAAAGGCCAGTATCCGTTTGCAGCCATGCTTAGCTGTGCTGATTCACGAGTTCCTTCAGAAATTGTGTTTGATCAAGGGCTTGGGGATTTGTTTGTTGTTCGCCTAGCTGGAAATGTCGTAAGTCCGACATCTTTAGGTAGCCTAGAATTCGCTACAGCGGTATTAGGCGCTCAGCTGATCGTGGTAATGGGACATGAAAGATGCGGTGCAGTAGCGGCCGCGGTCAAAGGCGATCCACTCCCTGGTAGAATTGGCACTTTTGTTGAGGACATCAAACCAGCCTTAGCAAAGGTAAAAGGCAAATCGGGCGATCCAGTTGAGAATGCAGTCGTAGCCAATGTTCAATATCAAGTTGAATTGTTGCAGGAAACTTCTGTGATGCTGGCTCAACTGATCCAAGAAGGCAAACTAAAAATTGTCGGCTGTCGTTACGATCTAGATGCTGGAGAAATAACTATTGTTACTTAATAAACTTTTCTAGATGCGTAGGGTGCGTAAGCGTAACGCACCCGTCTCCCCAGTTAGAGCGTAGGTTGGTACTAATCGCCCAACCTACCATTTCAAGCATTTATTAGGTTTTGCTTAGTCGCACGGGCCCAACCTAAAAATATTTTTAACTAAAATTATAAATGTAAGCCAGGGAATAAAAATGAAAAAAATAGCAATTGTCACAGGTGCCAATCGGGGACTCGGTTTTGAAACTTGCCGACAACTGGCTTCAAAAGATATCCAAGTTGTTCTTACTAGTCGTGACGAAACTAAAGGCAAAGCAGCGGTTGAAAAGCTGCAAGCTGAGGGATTGGATGTTGTTTATCATCCGCTTGATGTCACTAATGCAGAAAGTATCGAGCATTTGGCGCAGTTTATTCGCAATGAGTTTGGGAAACTGGATATTTTGGTAAACAATGCGGGAATAGCTAGAGATTTTACGGATGCCGAAAACAGCATATTTAATACCAAAATTGATACTTTACAGGAAACAATCGAGACAAATTTATACGGGCCATTGCTGCTGTCTCAGGCTTTAATTCCCCTGATGAAAAAGCATAATTATGGACGAGTTGTTAATGTATCATCGGGTGCGGGACAATTGTCGGAGATGAACACAGGATACCCTGCATATCGAATTTCCAAAACTGCCCTGAACGCACTAACGCGGCTTTTTGCAAATGAGTTGAAAGACACAAATATTTTAGTAAATGCCGTGTGTCCAGGCTGGGTGAAAACTGATATGGGCGGCTCGAATGCTCCGAGAACTTTAGAGCAAGGCGTTGATACAATTGTCTGGCTGGCTACGTTACCTGATGATGGTGCGACAAGTGGTTTTTGGCGTGATCGCCAACCCATACCTTGGTAAGCTCAGTAGGGTAGCAATGTCTACCTTACTACTCGTCATCCTTCTAATGTGATGTCTTTTAACTTATTCCAAAGCTCAATTACAGGAATTTGACTAAAACCTGCAAATTGGGCATCTGCTGTCTCTATTACAATCCACTCTCCACTTTCTAATTGCCCAATATCGATGGCTACATAAGGCACATTGAGACGTTCAGATGCCAAAACTGCTAAATTTAAGACTGCGTTTTCTTCTTCTAGCGATAACTTGCTCAAATCATCGCGTCCTTCCCAATAGTAGCCATATTTTAGGACGCGGTGATTATAAATAAAAACTCTAAATTCTCTGCCCATAGGTAAGCCATTTGGCGCTAGGCGGTTGTGTCGCAAGTTTACTAACTTCCTAACAATAACTCTGCCTCTTGAGCAATATTTAAGTGTTAACAAATACTTGGAAATCCTGACGAAATCTTCATAATTATTTGCTACACAAGACTCCCAACCTAGCCTTTTTGCAGACTGGATTGCCCCTTTGATAAATACAGGAAATCCCAATAAATCGCCAGCTTTGGCACATTCATTAATCGAGTGTATGACAATACTTTCCGGAGTTAACCCTTTTAATAAGGGATAAAATAAATCAAATTCTAGAGCTGTCTGGTGTTGCCAGGGAGTATTAAGCAATTTTATTCCTTTAGCTGTTGCAGCGTTGTAGATAGCTTTATAACGATAAAGTTCAGGAATATATCCCACCCAAATCCCAGCAGCATATTGGGGATATTTAGGAATGTGGTATAAAGCATTTTCTGCTGTGCCGCATCGTTCAAAATCTTGCGGTATGTAATAAAGTTGGCATCCTAATAATAGAGCTGTCTCAGTTACTATTTTTAGGTCTCTGCTGCTGGCAGATGGCTTTATTTGTTCTGATGATTCGCTCAAAACAATCATCGCTCTGACACCGAAAAGGTTTGTGTAAGATAGGAAATAGAGGGAGACGCGATCGCTTAGTGTCTCTACAAGAGTGGGGAGTAAAGTAGAAAGTCTATTGCGGCACCGTTAGGTATAATTATGGCTCATTTAACTCAAAGCCGTCCCCAAAATGTGAACGGCGATTTTTACGTCGATAGCACTTGTATTGATTGCGATACGTGCCGCTGGATGGTTCCAGAAGTATTTTCTCGCATTGATGAGCAGTCAGCGGTTTATCATCAGCCAGAAAATGAGGCAGAAAGATTGCGTAGTCTCCAAGCTCTCCTCGCTTGTCCTACCGCTTCCATCGGTACAATCGAGAAGCCAAAGGATATCAAAGAAGCGCAGCAGAGTTTTCCAATTTTAGTCGCAGAAAATGTCTACCATTGCGGCTATCATTCGGAAGATTCCTATGGTGCGGCAAGTTACTTGATTTTGCTGCCAGAAGGTAATGTTTTAGTTGATTCTCCCCGGTTTACGCCACCTTTAGTTAAGCGGTTAGAGGAGATGGGGGGAATTCGTTATATGTACCTGACCCACAGAGATGATGTGGCGGATCATAAAAAGTATAGAGAGCATTTTGGGTGTCAGCGCATTCTCCACACCGACGATATCACTTCTGGTACTCGTGATGTGGAAATTCAGCTAACTGGTACCGAGCCTTATCAGCTGACACCGGATCTATTGATTATCCCAGTTCCCGGTCACAGCAAAGGTCACACAGTTTTGCTGTACAAGAATAAATTCTTGTACACCGGAGATCATCTCGCTTGGTCTTCCCGACTCAATCAGCTGATTGCTTTCCGGGATGTGTGTTGGTACTCTTGGCAAGAACAGATTAAATCGATGCGAAAACTGGCGAACTACTCCTTCGAGTGGGTGTTACCTGGTCATGGACGCAGATATCATGCGGACGCAAAGACAATGCACCAGCAGATGCAGCAGTGTATTGCTTGGATGGAAGCAAATTGAAAGTTTTGATTTAATTACCAATTACCAATTACCAAATTACGTGGCTATAAGTTGAGAGGGTGTCACGCGCCACAACTGCTCTAACCGATTTGCTGGCATAGTCAAATATAAAATATCACCAGCACCGAGTCCAGTTTCCAAAACATTCCAGCCGTGGATGGTTTGGCAGTTGGTTTCGATGTACAAAGGCACGAAATCTGCATCCATTGCGGACTCTTTAACGCGCTTACCACAAAAGGGATGTCCGGGTGTAATCATCGTGGCTAAGGCAACCCAAAGACTATCGCCAGTCATGCCATTGCCTAAAACTCGCCCTCCCAAAGCCGCCGCCGCGAAGGAAGGCGCTGCTAATTCTGTCGGACTCAGCACAGCCTCAAATTCAAACACTTGTTGCGCTTGGGTAGCAAACTGCGGGTCTTGAGTACGCACGACAACTTGCAACTTGGGAGCAATGCCTTTGGCGCTTAAGGCAATTTCTAAATTTGCCATGTCGTCGCTGGTGACGGCTAACAGGGCATTTGCTTTGTGGATATTGGCAGCACCCAGGGTGGCAGATAAGCTGGCATCTCCATGAACTACTGGTACTCCCAAGGCGCGGACGGTGTTGAGAAATCGATTGTCGGAGTCGCGTTCGATTACGACAACCTCATGTCCGTGGGTATGGAGTTGTTGGGCTATTTTTACACCAATGCCGCCGAGTCCGCAGACGATGTAATGATTTTTCTGGGGAACTCGTGCGCCATCCCAAAATTGTTTGAAACGGCTTCCTAGGACAAAATCGTTGAGAAGGGCATAGCAAATCCCAATTACACCAGCGCCCACTAGCATCATTATGGCTGTGAAGACTTTTATGCTGTCGGGAGCATTTTCTGCTACTTTCTCTTGTCCACCTGCGCCAGTAATCATACCGACGGAGAAATAAAGGGAATCAACAACAGAATGGTGTCGCTCGAAACAGATGAAGGTAAGGGTGGCGATGAAAATTGTGATTAGTAGGACGAGAGTCATCATTAAAACTGGCTGAGCGTGTTGCTGAAACTGTCGCAGGTTGGTAAAGACTTTGAGCAGTTTTGGCAGCGCCAGTTTGCGTTCTCTAGCGACGTTGGGCTGGGTGCCAACGATTAAGCGATCGCCTACTTCTAATTCTTGCCCATACACTACCGCAGAAACCAGATCCATCTGACTATTTACTGGCAAATAGTAGATTAGCATCCGGGCGCGATCCTCCCATAAATCGCTCAATCGGCGACCTAGCCAAGGGTGATTTTCATGAATATACTCTTCGTGGATTGGCCAAGTTTGGTTAAACAGCCGCAACTGTCCAATCGCTAGATTTCCCAAGGCGGCAAAGGCAAAGACGGGCGCAGCAAGGGCAGCAACGCTCATGGTGACGTGTTCGGGGAGCGTATGGTCTAAGCGATCGCCCAAGCTAGTATTAAACAATCTATTGATAATCCGAATCTTCGGATTGAGAATTCTTGCTTGGGTGAGGATTGCTAAATTCAGCGCCTCGTCTTCCCCAGATAGCACTAATGTGTGTGCTTCCTGAATCCCGGCTGCTTTTAAAGTAGAAGCTGCTCGTAATTCTCCAATTACGACATCATATTCTTCACCAGGTAAAGGCGCGGCATTGATGCCCACGACGCTTGCACCTTGCTGTCTTAGTAAACAAAATATTTTATACCCAGTAGAACCCAAGCCACAGACGATGATTCGAGGTTTCATCAACCAGATCGCTGCCTTCTAATCGTGCAACTGCATATTGTGACTTACTACGGCTGTTGAGGACTGTAGCTGAATACACCGCCTTATAGAACCCATTTGACATCTAAGTTTGATATCTAAGAAGGTGCTGCAAGCCTCTTAATCATCAAGCGAATAAAACAAAGATTAACCTTGGCAGTCGCATTAGTTAAAGTTCT
>NZ_JACJOY010000085.1:0-29700 GCF_014695815.1 Trichocoleus sp. FACHB-6 | reverse complement strand
TATTCGTTCTTTCCACAGTCCTCAGAATTTTGCTCTTCTACGGCGCATTGCTCTCAATGCTCTTAACCGAGAACAGACTTACAAACGTAGTCTCAGGCAAAAGAGTAAACGAGACGCTATGGATGATGATTATATGATTCAAGTTCTCAGTTCTTGTTTTCTTGACCCTACCTTAGATTCTTCTGATTCCTTGTGTCAAGCCTGATTAAGATGCTCTTACCCTGGTGGGGGGAGCAGGAGGAAAGAACTCCTGAGGCGCAGAGGACGCAGAGGGATGGGATTTAGGCTGGTGTGTTTGTTATAGCTATTTTTTGTAGTTGTTCAAGGTTTATTTTGCCTTGAGAATTGCGTGGTAAGGTTTTTACTGGAATCCACTGTTTGGGACGTTTAAATTTACTAAGTTTATTCTCGATTGCGGTTTGCAAGGTGTTAGTATAAATTTCGGGATCACTGGGGATGTAAATTGCTGTTACGATTTCTCCCCAATGGGAATCTGGTAAGCCAATGATGCAAATATCGGCAACTAACCCTGTGGCTCTAATTGCGGCTTCTATCTCGGAGGGAAACACGTTTTCGCCACCTGTGATGATTTTATTGCTGTTACGTCCGATGATGTTTATGTCACCTTGTTTATCAATGAAGCCTATGTCATCGACTTGGAATTGGTGGTTATTTGGGAATGTTTCTGGATAGTAACCAAGTGCTAATGAATTAGTCTGGATGGTAATAATTCCTGTATTATTGATGTCTAATATTTCGTTATTGGGGCTGCGAATTGTTACTTTGGCATGAGGTAAAATTTGACCAGAGCTGTTGTTACCTTTGAGGAATTCTTCTGGTTTGAGAGTGGCAATCTGTGAGGCGGTTTCTGTCATGCCATAGGTGGGTGCTAGCCGAATGTTTTGGTGTCTCGCCTGTTCCAGAAGTTCCCGCCAAGCGGGTGCGCCTCCCAATAGGACTGTCTGAAAATGGGATAACCAGGCGGCTAATTCTGGATTCTGTAGGAGACGTTGTAGCTGGGTTGGTACTAAAGATATAAAAAATTCGGATGCTTCAATGTTACATTTTTCTCCTGCTTCTAATGCTTTAAATGGTTTAATTAGGAATTTTCCTCCAGAGGTAAAGGAGCGCATAAATTGCATTAATCCGCTAACATGATACAGCGGCAGTACGCAGAAAGAATTGACTTGAGTTAATTGAAAATATTTTCTAAAACCTTGTACGGAGTTCATTAATGTTTCCCAGGTGTGAATTGCAAATCTAATCTTGCCTGATGAACCACCTGTGGGAATCATGATGGAATTGGGAATTGGGGATTGGGGGTAGGGGATTGGGGAATATCTTTGTTGTCTGTTGGTTGTTATCTCTTGACCTAAAATTATGTCTGGTTGGACTAAATCTAGAACTTGTTGCCATTCCTGTTTTACCCAGTTGGGATTACAGAGAAAAACTGGACAACCTGCGGCTACGGCGGCGATGAAGCTGGCGATAAATTTTATCGGTTCTGGTTCTGATAGTAATATTTTTGGCTGATTTTCTTGGATTAATTGAAGAAATAACTTTTCGGCTAGGCTGGTAAATTGGCGACTGTCTTCACCAATTAGCCAATCATCGCCAGTACGTTTTTTGAGATATTCTAAAGGCGTTTCCATAAGTCTTCAAAGGTGGTTTCTTCATCTTCGTTAAACCAGTGGTTGATGCCAAAACCAACTGTACGATGTGGAGAGGATAATTCAGCTGCTAGTTTGAGTGCGGCTTGTCTTCCAATGGCGGTTTCAAAGACTGAGGAAAAAACTGCGTCGATGTGATGTTGTTGGCAAAATTGTCGCAAACGACTGGGGGAACCAACTATTGAGGGTTTAATTACAAATATTCCTCGCCAACTGTTGCGGTAGGAAGCTTGTATTTGCTTGAGTGTGGCAATTGATTCATCTAAGGCAATGGGGATAGAATAGCGATCGCGTAATTCCCCCATAGCAGTTTCTTCGCCAACTCTTAGCGGTTGTTCCAGAAATTCGATAATCTCAACACAAGCGCATTCTTTCAACCATTCGTTTGCTTCATTCCAGCTAAGTCCGCCATTGGCATCTAATCGCAATTTTGCCTCTTGCGGTAATGCTTGAATTAGCTGGTGAAAAATATTTAGTTCTTCTTCAATTGAGGCGACACCGATTTTCCATTTGAAGGTGCGATATCCTTGGTTCCAGAGTGTCTGCCATTGATGTAAGGCAGCTTCTCCAGCTGGTAATAAGCCACTATAGAACATCTCCCCCAACCCCTTTCCTACAAGCAGAGGGGCTTTCAATTCCCCCCCTTCCCTTGAAGGGAAGGAGGGTTGGGGGGTTAGTGCTTTATCCAAAAAATGTGTATCTTCCCAAGCGGACTCGAAGCCAAATTGACAGGCGGGGAGTTCAGCAGGGAGGTTGAAAATCGCCTCGGCGGTAATTTTCTCTCCCACTTGGCGACAGAAATCTAAGGCTTGTTCTAGAGTTTCGGAACCAAACCAGGGCAAAGGGGCAACTTCACCCCAACCGACTTGCCCATTTTTATCGGTGAGGCGAATGATGATGCCTTCGCGGATGTTCCAAGTGCCATGATTAGTGGAAAGCGATCGCGCAAATTGCCGCTGATAAGGACGAAACTCGAATCGATATGGCATCAGCTAAAATGGCAGTACAAACCCTAATCCCAACAGTAACCCACTCCAAAAATGCAGGGTTACTGCGATGAATTTGCAGTTGCTAACTTTCTCTGGCTGATCGTGATTCTGGTGGACGTGAGTGCATAATTTCCAGGCAAGGGGCAAAGTCACTAACACCAGCAACGTCCAAACGGGGAAAATCTGCAAGACTACAAATATGCCTGTCAGGGCATAAATGCTACCGCAAAACCAAGGTAATAGCTGCGCTCCTGCTTTGGTTCCAAGTCGGACGATAGGCGATCGCTTTCCGGCTGCCAAATCGTCAACTGCCTGGTGGAAATGGGAGCAAAACAAAATTAAACTTGTGGCAATCCCTACAATGATAGATGCAGCGAGGCTGGTCATTGACCAAGCACCTGCTTGACTATAATAAACTGCCGAGACTACCAGAGGGCCAAAGCAAATAAAGCAGATAATTTCCCCCAAACCCTGGTAGCCTAAGCGAAAGGGAGGCCCTTGATAGGTGTATGCCAATCCACAACCCAGGAGTATCAACCCGATTACTGTGAGGTCTTGTTGCCATAATGCGATCGCTAGGGTTCCTAGTATACCCAACCCTAAAAACAGATTTGAAATCCAAAAAATCAAGGATTTGTTACCTGTCAAATTTACCAGTGAGTGGGCTTTGTTTATATCAATACCCGTCTCCGAATCAAACACATCATTACTGCAATTCATCCAGGCAATAAGTGAAATTGCTGATATTAAAAACGTAGAAAATATTCCTACATGAAACATTTTAGTTTCAGCAAAAGCAACAGCTGTCCCCACCCAAACTGGAATAATGGCAACGCTGTACATGGGTGGCTTAATTGCCGCCATCCACAACTTACTATTTGGCTGTTCTATGAAACTTGTAGTCATCAGTAGTAGCTTGATTAAATTACTAGCAGTTTACTCATCCCGGCTTTAAGGAAGTTTGGGCGCGGTACGGTGAAAGTATATTTCTCACTCTCTCCAGAAAGCGCCTTTTTCGCAGTACCCTAAAAGAAGCATCCCAGTCTCCGGTAGGAGAAATTTTGGTTACAATACCCTAAGGCAGGCGGTAATCCGAGGAGTCAAAGGCTTGCGCTAGCAGGCTTACCCAGACCGGAACTGACATACATCTAGCTATAGCACGATTGAGAAATTGTTAATCAGATTTGAAAACAAACTTCAGAAAAATTTTTTACCCTGATTTGCATGACATTAACACCACTTCGTTCTAACCTCTTTCAAGACTGTAAAGAACTATACCAATTTCTGTTAAAATTTAAGCAGACCTCTCTGCCAAAGAAACAAACAAAAATCCTGAGTATTTCTCAAGAAATTCCAGCCGTCGATCCGCTGGCTGTACTTCAGGCAATAGGTTTACCAGGGCAACTACACTTTTACTTTGAAAAGCCAGGACAAGGGGAAGCGATCGCTGCTATTGACAGCGTAACATCGCTGAAATTAGAAAGTCCAGATAGATTTTACCAATCCCAACAGTTTATTCAATCTTGCCTTGCTAATACCACCAGCATCGGCGCTATCAATCTTCCTTTTTCTGGGCCTCATTTCTTCTGTAGCTTCACTTTTTATAATAACAATTTAGAACCTGATTCACCTTTTCCATCTGCAACGATATTTTTACCTCGTTGGCAAATCGCTTTTAGAAAAAACATCTCAGTAGTAGTTGCGAATATTGCCATAAATTCAGAAGTAAATCTTCAAGATTTATCGGACAGCTTATGGCGTACCTTTCATTCAATAAAAATGGCAGGTGTAGAAAGGTTTAATAGTGCTAATTTACTAAATATAGCAATTGACGGTAGAAACAAATTTATCAAACAAAATGTAACAGATGTCACTCACTTTAAATTATCTGTTATAAAGGCATTATCATCAATCGAATCCAAGAAAATTGATAAAATTGTTTTAGCTCACGCCTTTGATGTTATTTCCCCTATTCCTTTCCAGCTAATTCCTTCCCTTAACCATTTACGAATACGCCATCCTGACTGCTATATCTTTTCCACCAGTAACGGCAAGGGACAAAATTTTATCGGTGCCAGCCCGGAACGGTTAATTAGTATTCATAATCATAAATTAGTAACTGATGCTTTGGCTGGTTCAGCAGCACGAGGTAAAACCACAGAGGAAGATGCCGAATTTGCGAATCAGTTACTAACAAGTGAAAAAGAAAGACGAGAGCATCGGGTTGTGATTGATTTCATTACCCAACGTTTATCTCAGCTTGGCTTGCACCCTGAAATATTATCGCAACCAAAGCTGTTACAACTGCTAAATATCCAGCATTTATGGACACCAATCCACGCGCAATTACCAGCAGACGTTAATCCCTTAGAAATTGTCGCCCAACTGCATCCCACCCCAGCAGTTGCTGGTGCGCCCACAGAGATTGCCCAAGAAGAAATTCGCCACTATGAAACTTTCAACAGATCATTATATGCCGCACCCCTCGGTTGGATAGATAGCAGAGGTGACAGCGAATTTATTGTCGGAATTCGTTCAGCATTAATAGATGGTTGTCGCGCTAGACTATACGCAGGGGCTGGTATCGTTGCTGGTTCTGATCCTGAAAAAGAATTAGCAGAAATTCAACTCAAACTCCAGGCACTTCTAAAAGCCTTAGTTTAATCAAGTTAGTCTCCCATAAGGATGCTTTATAGCAATTCTCAATTGGGTGCGATATATCTAGGGGCATGGCAATGCCATGCCCCTACCAAACGTTAGAACCGCAATATATTCCACCCAACTGAGAAACGCTATAGTTCCGTGTTATTGCTTAAGTTCAACTTTTTCAAAATGTTCAACAATTGGAAATGGATCGTAAAAATGGTGAAGAAGTTTTTTCCACTCCTGATATTCAGTAGAAGCTCTAAATCCGATTGTATGATCCTCTAAAGTCTTCCAATTAACCAGTAATAAATATTTTCCTTTAACTTCAATACATCTATGGAGTTCATGGGATAAATATCCGTTCATAGACGAGATAATTATTGATGCTTTTAAAAAAGCAATTTCAAAATCACTTTCATATCCATCTTTCACATTTAGCAGAACGGCTTCAAGAACCATAAAATTCCTAATAATTCTTTGCATCTAACATACTATTACCATAAGCTAAGAGTTTCAGGCTTGATAGTTAGAAATGTCAATTAACTTTAATAACACCAATTCTGTCTGGGCTTCAATCCTAACCGAAACCTTAAAACGACTAGGATTAACTACAGCTATTATTTGCCCTGGTTCGCGTTCCACACCCTTAACCGTTGCTTTTGCCCAACAAAATGAAGTAGAAGCAATTCCAATTTTAGATGAACGTTCTGCCGCATTTTTCGCCTTGGGAATTGCCAAAAGGACTGGGATTCCTGTAGCTTTAGTTTGCACTTCTGGAACCGCTGGCGCTAATTTTTATCCCGCTGTAATTGAAGCAAAGGAAAGCCGAATCCCGCTTGTAGTTTTAACAGCAGATCGTCCCCCAGAACTGCGAGATTGCCACTCTGGGCAGACAATAGATCAGGTAAAATTATATGGCAATTATCCCAACTGGCAAGCGGAGTTAGCGCTACCTTCTCTGGAAATGGGGATGCTGGGTTATCTGCGCCAAACGATGATTTATGCTTGGGAGCGATCGCTATTTCCTACCCCAGGCTGCGTTCATCTTAACATCCCCTTCCGCGACCCCCTCGCTCCAATTCCCCAACTTGACACCGAAACCCTCAAATTGCAGTTTCAGACAGAAGATTTCTTTGCTGGAATTGCATCGGGCGGAGTATCCTCCTTATTAAGGCAGACTGGGGAAATATCCAACAAGACAATTCAAGAATGGCAGCAATGTAAGCGAGGAATTATTATTGCTGGAACTGCACAACCCAGATTTCCAAAAGAGTATTGTAATGCAATTTCCAAACTCTCCCAAGGTTTAAAATTTCCTGTACTGGCTGAAGCATTATCTCCCTTAAGAAACTATGCCCAGCTCAATCCATATTTAATGTCTACCTATGACTTAATCTTACGAAATCAACAATTAGCCAAAGAACTAATACCAAATATTGTAATTCAAATAGGAGAATTACCCACCAGTAAAGAATTGCGAAACTGGTTAGACAATACTCAAATACAACGCTGGATAATTGACCCCAGCGATCACAATTTAGATCCCCTCCACGGCAAAACAACACATTTACGAACATCTGTAGAATCTCTTGTAGAAACGGAACTTATCGCGTCTCCCCCAAGCGAATATCTTCATCTGTGGCGTGAAGCTGAAGCCAAAGTTAGGCAAAAAATTGACAAAACAATGGCAACAATGGAAACGCTTTTTGAAGGAAAAGCTGCTTGGTTACTCTCGCAGTTTTTACCACCAAAAACGCCCATATTTATTTCTAACAGTATGCCTGTAAGAGATGCGGAGTTTTTCTGGAAACCAAACAATTCTGGAATTCAACCATTTTTTAATCGGGGTGCAAATGGTATTGATGGCACTTTATCAACTGCTTTGGGAATTGCACATCAAAATCAAAGTAGTGTGATGTTGACGGGCGATCTAGCTTTATTGCACGATACGAATGGTTTTTTACTGAGAAATAAGTTTATCGGGCATTTGACGATTATTTTAATTAATAATAATGGCGGTGGTATATTTGAAATGTTGCCAATTTCTAAGTTTGAACCACCTTTTGAAGAGTTTTTTGCTACGCCACAAGATATCAATTTTACTCAACTTTGTGCTACATACAATGTGGAGCATGAAGTGATTACTTCTTGGGAGTATTTGAAGCAGCGATTAAACCCACTGCCAAGTAAGGGAATTCGGGTGTTGGAGTTGCGAACAAATCGCAAATTAGATGCAAAATGGCGACAGGAGAATTTGAGTAAATTTGCCAGGGAATGAAGTATGAACGAACCACTGAGGCGCAGAGGGCGCAGAGGGAAGAGAAAGCGATCGCATTCCCCCCCTGAAGAGCGCGATCGCACTACTGATTTTCTTTTCGTTCTCGACGATGTTTTTCTAGCAACTCAGGAAAATGCTTAAGGTCATCTATTGACTGGGGAGCCGGATACCACTCTGTAGTCGATTCAACCGTCACCCTATCTATATAGATGCGGAAGGCTTCATCGTCGTCTCTATGTTCTCGTATGTAGCCTAGTAGTTCTTTACGGCTCATTGCCTCAAAATTTGGTTTAATCATAAAAGTTTCCAGAGTCCATTGCGATTAATCAGGATTTCTGTCTCTTCTCCAGCTAGAAAGAATACTCCTCCTGTGGGTTCATCTATCCTAATTATATAAATCGGCAGATACATTTTTGTTGCCCAATAACTCAGGATGAAGCAAGTGAATAGCTGTGCTGATGTAGGAATAATTTGCACCCCTGGTTACTTTACGTTTCCTAGTTTACACATTACTGGTAGAGAGCTGCTGAAGAGAGGGCGATGGCTCATAAATAAAAAACCCGCGAAGGCGGGTTTTGTTTGTCTGGACGCAATTAAAAACATCGCCGTTTTAAAATGCGATCGCGCTGATTAACGTCTGTATATGTTCAGCTACGAATGCTGTTAGTTGATGAGTCTTCGGCAAGCTGTCTATTACTATCCCAGTACATAACAACATCATGTAGAGAATGGAGAATTTAAACAGCGATCGCGCCAATTGTTTATTCTCAGGTTCCTGCAATAATGCCCAAGCTTTTTTGATAAAAACGCTTCCCAAGATAGCAGCAATAATGCCATAAACTACACCAGAAGCGCCCAAAGGATAAACTAACAACAGTGTCATCGGCACCATAATTAAGGTGTAAATCCAGATTTGCCGGGTGGTAGCAACTTCCCCCGCAACAACTGGCAGCATCGGGATGCCGACTTTGGCGTAGTCATCGCGAATCATCAACGCCAACGCCCAGAAATGGGGGGGCGTCCAAACAAATACGATGGCAAAAAGTAGCCACGCTGGCCAGCTTAAAGA
The DNA here is from genome assembly GCF_014695815.1 of Trichocoleus sp. FACHB-6. Taxonomy (NCBI): domain Bacteria; kingdom Bacillati; phylum Cyanobacteriota; class Cyanophyceae; order Leptolyngbyales; family Trichocoleusaceae; genus Trichocoleus; species Trichocoleus sp. FACHB-6. The sequence continues at coordinate 21,048 of NZ_JACJOY010000085.1, read as the reverse complement.
ACCAGTAACAGCTGCCCAACCCACTAAAGCGGGGATCGCTCCAGCTGCACCGCCAATCACAATATTTTGGGCAGTGTGGCGCTTCAGCAAATGAGTGTAGATGAGCATGTAGAAGACAATGCCGGACATTGCCAACAACGCACTCAGCAGGTTAGCGCATAATGCTAGGAGGGTGAAAGATAGACAGCCCAGCACAATCGCAAACAGTAGCGCATGGCTCGACTGCACTCGCCCAGAAGGAATCGGGCGGCGGCGGGTGCGCTCCATTGCATAATCGATATCGCGGTCGTAAATGCAGTTAAGAGTCTGGGCAGATGCAGCAGCAAGGGTTCCGCCTGTCAGTGTCACCAGTAACAAAAATGGATCTACCCGTCCATCTGATGCCATCCACATACCCGCCGCTGTGGTAATCAGCAGTAGCGGGATAATTCGCGGTTTTGTTAGCTGGTAGTAGCTGTGAATTACTTGTAGGAAGTTTTGATGTTTGCGGGAGACATCGGCTCCAACCATCATTTCTTGCATTATTTATTTTCCTAATTGACCTAGCCGATTTTGGATTTTCGATTAGAGTCTGGATGATTTATTGTTCAAAACCCGATCTCCGCCCTAGTTGAAACTAGGAAACAAATCAAAAATCGTAAATCTAAAATCCCAAATCCCCAGTATCTACTGTGGAGTCAATCCAAAATCGCCAATCTAAAATCCAAAATCGAGTGACCTAACTGGAGAAGGCAGAAGCAATTTGGAAGCGTCTCTAAAGTTTGTGTAGCTAGCACCCTGAAGGGGTGCTAGTTGATGAAGAGTTATAGAGACGGATCTGGTACAACAACAGAAGCATTGCGATCGCGCAACGCCAAAACGGTAAAAACAACCATCGAACCTAGTAAAGCCGCTCCCACTGCCTGGTGAGCCACTGTCAGCGGTTCTACTTGCAGGTGTAAGCGGAAAGTAGCCACACCGAGAGCAATTTGCAACACCAGTAAACCACCCGCCAAGTTAGCCAGCTTTCGCAGTAGCGGATGCAGTGCGGGTGTTCGCCATGCGAAAACCACTACGGCTATTGTGGCAACGGTTGGCGGTATAACCCCAGCAATGTGACTATTCATCACCGTGCAGAGTTCTTGCGCTCCAAAACACTGATGTAGCGCCCACTGAGAACCAACTAATCCACCGAGTAAACTTTGTAAATATACAAAAATGGCAGCACTTAAGCTGATCCACGGTAGTTTACTAGCGGTGCCAGTGCCTTGATAAGGTAGGAGTGCCGCACCAATTACCAGCAGAGTTGTGAAAAACAACAAAGCTGTTCCCAGATGAGCGGTGACAATATCGAAACGGAGGAGTTGGGTTACTGTCAGTCCGCCCAAGACACCCTGGAAAATCACCAAAAAAAGCGCAAAAGTGGATGCAATAGGCAACCAAGTGGGTAAAGAGCGACGATTCCACCACGAAACCGCAGTCAGCGCGATCGCGCCTAACCCAATTACAGCCGCATCCAATCTGTGAAACCACTCCAGAAATACCTGGAGATTCATCTGTGAAGATGGCACTAGCTGACCGTAACACAGAGGCCAGTCCGGGCAGGCAAGCCCAGCATTCATAACTCGCGTTGCACTACCAATTGCCATCAAAATTAAGGTAGCGATCGCCATCCTAAACACCAGGCGACGGATCTTGTCCCTGGGTTGGGAATCCTCCGGAGTGCGAACATCCTGATGAAGGACGGATTCTGTCATAGTTTTCCCAAAGCAAATTTTGCTTAATCAAATCCTGAGTATCCGCTCATCCCCAAGCTAGCATCCTAGCTGGAAAAATGACCGACTCTAGCTACCACTCTAATAACCTTGCTGCACCATCAGCTAAAGCTTTAGGAATTTCTTCCGATTGGGAGACTTGGGTATATTAGATTACATTTTATTTACTAATCGTTACAATAATTAAATATTATCGGAATTCAGCGCCATAGACGCTGCACCACCTACCCATCGACAGAGCGCGATCCCAAAGAAATCTATAAAGATAGGGGAGGTTTACTGGCCAGCAAGCTCGCTTAGGCTTACCGTGGTAAGTAAGCTGAACTGATTTGGATTTCCTAAGATCGACATAGAGCTACTTATTTATCCGTTGTCCGTGGGCGTTTGAAAGTTGTTACAACCTTCTGGGGTTTCAACTGGACAACTTGACACATCTTCCCAGACAACTGACGACTGACTAATAAATCCTGTCTGTGGCTTGAATTCCCAGATTATTTTGTTCAGCAGTTTTGCAGGAATCGAAGACATAACCGTGAACATCCCAAGTCAGATACTAACTTTACTGGTTGGCATTGTTGTCACCCTTGTCAGCCTCTGGTACGGTCAAAATCATGGTCTTCTGCCGATAGCAGCTTCCGAGGAAGCTCCCTTGGTGGACAAGCTGTTTAACGCCATGATGACCATTTCGACAGGGCTGTTTCTGATAGTTGAAGGGATAATCATCATTTCAGTTATTAGATTTCGCCGTCGCCCAGATGACAACACAGACGGGCCACCAGTGCATGGCAACATCCCCTTAGAAATTTTGTGGACAGCGATCCCGGCGGTAATTGTTCTGGGAATCTCTATCTACAGTTTTGAGGTTTACAGCCAGATGGGCGGAATCAGCCCAATGGATCACTCGGTTGCCCATGTCAAGAGTGATAAACATTTTGCCAGAATGCCAGGAGCCGCGATCGCTGCCACCCTGACAGATACGGAAAATCGCAATCAACAGCTACAAGAAGAAGCCCTAGACGATCCCGCCACAGCCCTGAATCGCAAGGAACTTCCCCAAAAACGCGATTCTGAAGGACTAGGCGTAACTTCTCCCCGAATCGGCCCTACGCCTGATAAGGAAGGTCAAGCTCCAGAATACGTAATCAATGTTACGGGCCTGCAATTTGCTTGGCTTTTTAGCTACCCTGACACGAACGTTACCACAGGCGAATTACACCTTCCCATCGGGCGGGAAGTGAAACTAAACATCTCAGCTAATGATGTAATACACGCTTTTTGGGTGCCTGAGTTTCGGTTGAAGCAGGATGCAGTTCCAGGACGGCAAAGTGAACTGCGGTTCACACCTAATAAAGTGGGTGAATATCCAGTAATCTGTGCGGAACTCTGTGGTGCCTATCATGGAGTGATGAAGACAAAAGTAATTGTCGAGACACGCGAAGATTACGATAAATGGATGGGCGAACAGCAAGAAGTTGCTAGAAACGAAGCTCTAAATCAGTCTGTTGCAGTGAATCCCGTAGAACTCTCGAATGCTGAGTTTTTGGCTCCCTACGCGAGTGAGATGGGTGTCACAACCGAAAGCCTACACCATCTCCACAACCATTAATCGCTAAGGTCAGGATGGGTAATGGTAAAAAAAGCCAATTAGCAATCCTTCAATTAGCAATCAGCAATCCTGCGATTAGTTATGACACAAGCACAGCTTCAAGAACGTGCCAATATACCTGCTCACGGTCACGAACCGAAGGTAACGCATTGGCGAGAATATTTTGGCTTTAGCACCGACCACAAAGTAATCGGGATTCAATACCTGGTTACAACGTTTATTTTTTATCTGATCGGTGGCGCACTGGCAACAGCAGTCCGCACAGAATTGGCAACGCCAGCGTCGGATTTTGTTGCACCGGATGTTTACAACAGCTTATTTACAGTCCACGCGACGGTGATGATCTTCCTGTGGATCGTACCTGCGGGAACTGGTGGGTTTGGGAATTATCTGGTGCCTTTGCTAATTGGGGCAAGGGATATGGCGTTTCCCAGACTGAATGCGATCGCTTTCTGGATGATCCCTCCCGCTGGCATACTGCTGATGAGCAGTTTCTTCGTCGGCGCACCAGGCGCAGGTTGGACTTCATACCCCCCTTTGAGCATCGTCAGCGGTAAAGCTGGGGAAGCGATTTGGATTATGAGCGTCCTGTTGCTGGGAACTTCCTCCATCTTGGCAGGGATCAATTTTATCGTCACCATCTGGAAGATGCGGACACCAGGGATGGGGTGGAACCAAATGCCCTTATTCTGTTGGTCAATGTTCGCCACCTCCTGCTTAGCTGTCATTTCCACTCCGGTATTAGCAGGGGCATTGATTCTCCTGGCCTTTGACCTGCTGGTCGGGACTAGCTTCTTTAACCCCACGGGTGGTGGCGATCCCATCGTGTACCAGCATATGTTCTGGTTTTACTCCCACCCGGCGGTTTATATCATGATCCTCCCCATGTTTGGGATGATCTCAGAAATCCTGCCAGTACACGCTCGCAAACCGATTTTTGGGTACAAGGCGATCGCATATTCCAGCCTAGCTATCAGCTTTTTGGGGCTAATCGTCTGGGCGCACCATATGTTTACCAGCGGTACCCCAGCCTGGTTGCGGATGTTCTTCATGATCACCACAATGGTAATCGCCGTACCAACTGGTATTAAAGTCTTTAGCTGGTTAGCCACAATTTGGGGCGGCAAACTGCGCCTCAACAGCGCCATGCTATTCGCTCTTGGCTTTATCTCCATGTTCGTTATCGGCGGCATCAGCGGCGTTATGTTGGCAGCTGTACCCTTCGACATCCACGTTCACGACACCTACTTTGTAGTTGCTCACCTGCACTACGTCCTCTTTGGTGGCAGCGTTTTCGGCATCTACGCCGGATTCTACCACTGGTTCCCTAAGATGACCGGGCGGATGTTGAACGAAGCTTGGGGCAAAGTTCACTTTGTCCTGATGTTTATTGGATTCAACTTGGCTTTCCTACCAATGCACAAGTTGGGTATCGAAGGCATGAATCGGCGGATTGCCGAGTATGACCCCAAATTTGCCACACTCAACCTAATTTGCAGCATTGGAGCGTATATACTCGCCGTTTCCACCATTCCCTTCATTGTCAATGCCTGCTGGAGTTGGATAGCTGGCCCCAAAGCACCCGACAACCCTTGGGACGGACTAACCCTAGAGTGGATGACGACCTCGCCCCCGCCAGTAGAAAACTTTGAGAAAGACCCAGTGTTAGCCACTGGCCCTTATGACTACGGCATGGGAGATCGCCGCACCAAGGTAGATGTCCCCCTCGACGATCCTCGAAATCCAGTCTTGTCTGCTGGCCCTGACTCCGCCTTACGTGCAGATCCAGATCCAGCTGTTGCGGCTCATCCCGATGACCGTCAAGGAGAAAGTCACAATCGTTAATAGGGATTAGGGACTGGGGGCTAGGGACTAGAGACTAGGTAAGACTTTTTCCCAATTCCCAATTCCTAATTCCCAATCCCCAATTCCCAATTCTTTATAGAGGAGATTCATGCAAGGTTCAACAATTGACCCAGCAAAAACTGCCCTAAATTATCACCACGAGCCAGAAGCAGCAGTGGAAGCCCACGGCGTAGAACATCACGATTTTCGCATCGAGGGGCTGATTGTATTTCTGGTAGCGGAAGGCATGATCTTTTTCGGCTTATTTATCGCTTATCTCGCCTTCCGAGCAGTTGCACCGTCTTGGCCCCCCGAAGGAACGCCAAAACTAGAGCTATTGCTACCTGGAATTAACACCATAATTCTGATTTCTAGCAGCTTTGTGATCCACAATGCTGACACCGCCATCAAAAAGAATGACGTAAAAGGTTTGCGGACATGGTTTGCCTTAACTGGCATCATGGGCGCAATTTTCCTTTGCGGTCAGCTTTACGAATACAGCCACTTAGAATTTGGTCTTAGCACTAATTTATTTGCCAGCACCTTTTATGTTTTGACTGGCTTCCACGGTTTGCACGTATTCTTAGGACTTGGGGCAATTGGTGCTGTGTTGTGGCGCAGTCTCAAACCCGGCCACTACAGCAATGAACACCACTTTGGCGTTGAAGCCGCAGAAATTTACTGGCACTTCGTTGATATCGTGTGGATTGTTCTGTTCACAATCCTCTATCTGCTTTAAGTGTTTTTGAAGCACTACAATAAAAAATTTGCCTCCAGCTGGGGGCTTTTTTTATTGTGATAGCTTAATCTACTGAATGAGGGAGGAAACCAAGGGGTTAATTGATGGACGCGGATGAACTATTCAGGAGATACGCAGCTGGAGAAAGAGATTTTTGTCTAGCCGAACTGTCTGATACCGACTTAAGCGGGGCAAATCTCAGTCAGGTGGATTTCAGTGGGGCAAACCTAAAGAAGGCAACCTTTAGCCGAGCCATTCTCAGCCGAGCTACTCTAGCAGGAGCCAGCATGGAATTGACTGACCTGTGCGAGGCAGATTTGCGTAGAGCCGACTTGAGCGGAGCCGAGATGATTGGAGCCTACTTAATTGCAGCTAATCTGAGTTTAGCTGACTTGATTGGCACCAACCTGCGTGGAGCAAATCTGAGTTTATCCGACTTGATTGGTGCTGACTTAATTGGCGCTGAGCTGAGTAGAGCCAATTTGAGTTTAGCCGACCTGCGGGGAGCCGACATGAGTGGAGCCAACCTCTGTGAGGCAAACTTGAGTTCAACACACCTTTATGAGGCTGACTTGCGGGAGGCAAACTTACTCAAAGCAAACTTACAAAAAGCTCTCTACAACGAACAAACTAAGTTTCCTGAATGGTTTGAACCTGCCTCAGCAGGAGCGTTGTTAATTGCTCCTCAAGTCTGTCTGGCAGGGATAGACCTAAGTAAAGCCAATCTCCCCGGAGTCAACCTGCGTGAAGCCAACCTCAGCGGTACTAATCTGAGTCAGGCAGATTTGGTTTGGGCAGATTTGAGGGGAGCCAACCTCACTGGAGCCAACTTACAGGGCGCAAATTTATCTCAAACCAATCTCAGAGGAGCCAACCTCAGCGGAGCTATCATGCCTGATGGCAGCATCCATCATTAAGTTATAGATATTTCCTCGCTTCTCTTCTATGAGTACGCTTGGAAACGCCAATTTTAGACGCTATGCTTCAATTTGAGACTGCATTAAGCATGAGTCAATAAAAATTGACCGTTGCCATTATATTCCCCATTACAACAAGCAAAGTTGCGAACAAACCACAGCAAATAAAACCTCCAAATCCGGCGGAATTTGGCATACTCGATGCCATAGTCTAACTGTTTGTTTGTTGCCTGATTGTCATCAAAGTTCTTTAGCCAGTTAGCAAACGTTGTAGAGTAGTTATAGCCGTTGAGATACCATCTTTCAATGGTTTTTAGGTCTTTGTTATGGCTAGGAACTGCATCGAAATTCCAGTAACGGCCATGCGGAAAAATGTATTTGTGGGTGTAAACGCTGGAGATGTTGTTAGGGGTGCGGACTGTGATAATGTGAATAAAAACTTTGCCGTCCTCCTTCAAAAACGAAGCTAATTTCTGGAAGGCTTTGGTTAAATTACCCACATGGCAGAAAACGCCAATCGAGAGAATTTTGTCAAACTTGGTGTCAAAGAAGGCATCATTTAAGTCGCCTTCATACAGCGTAAATCGTTCGGAACTAAGGTAACTTTCCGGATCTTGCATTTTGCCACGCATATATTCGCATTGTTCGTGGCTCAAATTAATTCCCGTAAACTTGACATTGGGGAACTTGGAAAGAATATAATTCGGAACGCATCCCCAACCACAGCCAAAGTCTAAAATATTGTCGCCGTCTTTGATCTCTAGCTTCTCAATTACATCATCGATCATTTGCATTTGGGCTTGCTCAAGATTGGCTGCGCCTTTTTCCCACAATGCCATGCTGTATTTGGGATAAATAAGTTTCCCATCTCCTAACATTGTATTCAGCATGGCTTGTGGCAAGTCATACTGAAGTTTCATTAGGTCTCGCGAACCTTCTGCGAGATGATCGGTTTCTTTTAATACCCAGTCGTAGGGTGCTAAAAGAGAAGGAAAATATTTGAACAAAATGGGCATGAAGGTATCGAAAAGCGATCGCAGTACAGCATCAGGCACTTCAAATCCGTTAATATAAGCCTCTGCTACTGCCATTTGTGCCGCGTTAACTACCTTGACAGCCCCACGGCTGGTCTTATACGCTAATGGGGTTTTGATATTGACATCCCCTACTAAAGGGATATATTTTTCGATGTTTTCTAATACTGAAGTTGAAGTCATAGCCACCCTCGTAATCTATCTAGAGGACTGGAATAGCTGGAGCTTAAGCTGCCATTTTTTAGATTGCATCTCTCTAAAGGAGTAGAATATGTTAGGGTTTACAGTTATCTTTAAAAAATCTATTAATAGCGCGGGTTTCAGAAAAAAGGATTTTCATTTAAACTATATTTATTGATAATAAACGAAAAAATTTTTAAGCTTCTTTTAACGAAACCAAAAACAAATATATCTCTTAAGATAGGCTACAATAAGAATCTGTTAAGTTAAAATACCGGTCTTTAATTTTGGATAACCAAGTAATGATTCCTCAATCAGAGTACGCCAAAAAATTGCGTCCTCTTCTTCCTGATGCTGCGTTTGCACCCGACCCCAATAAATTATTCATTTTATTAATTAATGTAGCAATTCTGATATTAGGGTGGGCGATCGCATCTAAATTAGACCACTGGTCTGTATATTTATTGTGGCTTTATTTACCGCTAAGCCTGGTGATGGGCAATAGTGTCATTCTCTTACTATTCAGCTCCCATGACCTGATGCACGGCAGCGCGATTAGAAATTCTCGCCTGATGCGTTTGGTTAGCTTTCTGGGATTAACGATTATGTGGATGCCACCGACGTTGTGGAAAGCAGTTCATAATCGAGTGCATCACAATAATACTAATTCCCTGAAAGATCCAGATCGAAATTATTTATATCAACAGCCTGATACTTGGGGAAAATGGATTCAAAATCTATTCGTCCCATCTACTGAAGTTAATCCGTTATGGTTCACTGTAGGCATGACATCAGCATGGCTGGTTCATACTTTTCGCAACCTAACTTCGGTGGTGTTGTTTAATAATGAGTCTGTAGATTATGTGCCTGCGGCTTTTAAAGTGAGTGGCAAAGATAGGCAAGCGATCGCGTGGGAATTTCTATTAATCTTAGGGATTCATTTGAGTATCATCACCTATCTAGACTTTAACCCCATCAAACTCCTACTCAGCTACTTCCTCCCCCTAGCAATTGGCTACGCTGGTGTCATGTTTTATATTTATACAAATCACATGATATGCGAGATGACCAGCGTTAACGATCCACTAATAAATAGTGTTTCTCTACGAGTTCCCAAAATCTTTGATTTGTTGCACTTAAATTTCTCCTACCACACCGAACATCATATTTTCCCAGCGCTGAACTCGGACTATTATCCAATGGTTCAAGACTTGTTAATGATACACTATCCACAACAACATAACTTATTAGATGCTGGCGAAGCTTGGAGATTATTACTGCAAACTCCCCGGCATTACAAAGATGAAACTACATTCATAGATTCCTTTGGAGATCAGCCTGTTACTTGTCCTCTGGGCAAGAATTAAAAGCTTACTATAGCGCTCCTAAATAAAGCGTAAAATTTTCTTTGTAGAGACGTTCTATAGAACGTCTCTACTCATGAGTTGGGTAGGCTGCGTTATCTTAACCGAACCGTATTGCCGCCTATTTCTTTCCGGTACTGGTCATAAGCCTGATTAATTACCTGCATTGTAGCTTTAGCACTAGCAGAGGAATTAATATCAGGATGATACTGCCTTCCCAAGCGAATGTATGCACGCTTCACATCTTTAGGATAAGCACTTTTTTCCACACCCAAAACTTCCCACCATTCCCCAGATAGCACAAAGTTAGATTGAGATTTATTCGTCTCACAGGACTGATGCCAAATTTTAATAGTGCCGCCATTAGCGCCACTCACCAAAGTATTTCCATTACCACTAAAAGCAACCGCATCACGTCCAGAAAGAGTTTCTAGGAGTTCTCCAGTGTGCAGTTTCCAAATTTTCACGCTGTTGGTGCTGCCACTGGCGAGAGTTTTTCCATCGGGGCTAAAGGCAACAGAATTAACCCCAGATGAATGTCCTGAGAAAGTGCGAATTAATTCTCCAGTTTTGAGATTCCATAACTTGATTGTGGTGTCTCCACTCCCACTAGCGAGAGTCTTTCCATCGGGGCTGAAGGCAACAGAATTAACCGAACCGGAATGCCCAGCGAGAATGTGGTGCTGTTGTCCGCTAATCAAATTCCAAAGCCTAATAGTTTTATCAGCACTTCCACTAGCGATAGTTTGGCTATCGGGGCTAATAGCAACAGACAAAACCGCATCTGAATGTCCATTAATAGTACGGATTAATTTTCCCCCGTACCCATTCCAAAGCCTGATAGTTTTATCGGCACTTCCACTAGCAATAATTTTTCCATCCGGGCTGAAGGCAACCGAGTAAACAAAGCTGGAATGACTGTAGGGTGAGTTTAAATAAAAGAAGGTGCGGATAAATTCATTTCTTCGCAAATTCCAGCTAGTAATTTTTTGATCAAAACTGCCACTGACAAGAGTCTTACTATCTGGACTAATTGCCACTGAATAAACTTCCTGTGCTTGTCCAATAAAGGTAAAAATCTGTTTTCCTGTTTTCAGATTCCACAAAGTAACTGTTCTATCATCACTCCCACTGGCAACGATTTCACCATCGGGGCTGATAGCAACGGAATTAACCGAGGCTGAGTGTCCTTTAAGAGTATGTACGCATTTCCAAGAATGAGATGCCTGTGCCTCTACTCGCACCAGTTTTGCTTCAATTTCTGGAGAAGAAAACTTGCTTTTTAAGGGCTGTGTCGTGGTGGCAGAAGTTTCAGGGGTTGCAAATGACTTGACATTTGGTTTAAAGAAGTTTGAATTAGTTTTTGGCTGCATTTTAGCCTTCAATTCCTCTAACTCACCCTCCAGTTCCCAATTAGCAAATTTTCTTTCTACAGCATCACCAGCTAACTTTTTTTCTAATGCTGCAAGTTCTAATTCTAAAAGTGCCTCGGTGTAAGCGTCTTGCCACAATATTTTTTCTTCCATCCGCCCAAAGGCATCTATCGCACCCATTAAACGCTCTCCAGGCTCCGGTTTGAGAGCTTTGTGCAACCCATAAATTCCCAGTCCAATTACTGCACCAACAGCCGTCATCGGAGCCATGCCAATTCCTACAGCCGTTCCTTTAAAAGCTAATCCCATACCGCCAAAAACTGAGTAAAAACTAGTGCCACCTGCTGCACCAATTCCTATGGCACCTAAAGCGAAAGTATCTGCTTCTCCTATCGCTGTAAAAGCGCCGTAGACAGCAGCCCCAGCAACAGCTCCCGCCGCCGTAACTGGTGCCATACCAAGCCCAACAGCTCCAAATCCTCCAACTAATCCCATCCCGCCAACAGCGGCGGAAACTCCGGCACCTGTCGCCGCGCCTGCGGTAACAAATGTTGCACCTGGGATAACACTATTTTTCTGATAATTTTGATACATGAATTTTGCAAGGGCGCAGGATGAGGTTCATGGAAGCGATCGCTTCTTTCTTTAATACACCTACCACTCTCTCCCTTAGTTCTAAATTCGTATATTTACCGAATTTTCTCTAATATAGCAATCCTAATTTATTTATCAAGCTCTCTCTTTTCTCTTCCTCTGCGTCCTCGGTGTCTCAGCGGTTCGCTCATCAAATAGGGTGGCTCTAGAAATTATTATAATAATTATATAATTAAACAAGTAATGCTTGTAAAGAGCATAACTTTGTTAAAGGCAATGATAATTTATTTTACCAAGTAAGGGAGTAGGAGTTCTAGCAATCAATGCAGTGCGAATTGTGCGAAAGAGATGTAGAAAAACTAACTGTACATCATCTAGTTCCGCGACAGAAAACCAAGCGAAAAAATGAAGATCCAGGCCCTACTATAAATATCTGTTCTGCCTGCCATCGACAGATACATACTTTGTTTGATAATACGAGATTAGCCCAAGAACTCAACTGTGTGGAAAGACTGAAGGATGAACCTCAGATGCAAAAATTTTTGTCTTGGGTGAAGAAGCAAGATCCGGCTAGGCGCGTCAAAGTGCATCGCACCAGCAATTAATTTAGCCGGGTGAGCCTTAATTAGGATTTTGCGCTCTTTGCAATAATTCTTGAGAATTCCTCACCCACTGGGTGTTACCTTGAGCAGCATAGAGGTCTTTGGCGTATTGTAGCAATTGTTGAGCATCGCTGTATTTGCCTTGGCGCAAAAAGACTAAACCCGCTGCATAGTAGGCATTGGCGTAATTAGAATTAGCTTCTGCTGCTTGGCGAAAAGCGTTTAAAGCTTCGTCTAATTTTCCCTGATTCATTAGGATTGAACCGAGATTGTAGTGAGCTTCAGGGTATTTTGGGCTAATTTTCAGAGCTTGTTGAAATGCTTTTTTAGCTTCGTTAGTTTTATTTTGTTGCAAATAAGATAAGCCCAAATGATAAGCAGGTTCTGGCGCATTTGGACTCAACTGCATAGCTTTTTTAAAAGATGCGATCGCTTTCTCCCAATCTCCTTGCTGTTCCCTGACCAAACCCAGATTGTAATGCGCTACCCCCAACTTGGGATCGATTTCCAGCGCCCGGACTAAATAATCACCCGCCTGCTGTAAGTTGTTGCCCTCCAGCAGCGCAGCGCCTAAATTAGCAAAAGCTAAGGCAAATTTGGGATCGGCTTGTGTCGCTTGGTAAAAGGCATCCGCTGATGGTTGCAATTGCCCCGCCTGCCGCAAAGCTAGGCCTAAATTGTAATGTGCTGGTGCCAGTTTGGGATCGAGTTGGGTGGCGCGTTGAAAGGATGCGATCGCTTCTGATACTTTCCCCTGTTGAATCATCTGCAAACCCTGATTTACCGAATCCACCGCCTGTGGCGCTTGCGCGACTGTTATAGGCGTAGAAGTTGGTAAAGCGGCAACCGGGGGCATTATCCCCACTAGTAACAGCGAGAGCCTAACGACTAAAGTTAAGGGCCTACGAACAAAGTTCGCGAACGCCGGGTTTTTTCGTGCGGTTCCAGGCTTGGGCCTGTGAGGTATATTTATCCATTCCAGATGCCGATGCCTTCCCATTTTTCGAGTCACCTTTTTGTTTACAATTGTTACGCTTGTTGACCTGATATCCAGTATTTTTCTAACAAATACTTTTTAATCTGTTTCATTTATTGATAAAATTTACGCTTATTTAATAGTAATTTATCTAAGTTAATTTTTGGGTGAGTTTGCTTTAAAAGAAATTGCAACTTTCATTTCAGGGAAGTCAAACGCGCTAATCTCACAGTCAGGGATCAATAAATCCATACGGCTAACAAGCAGTTAATGGCACCCCGAAAGGAGAGCGGGAACATCCCGCCTGATTGCTAATGGTGCCAATCTGCTTCTCTCCTTTTTTTCTTGGAGGTGGATTATGAACGAAAAAGTCGTTTCCGGGACGCGAAATGTTGCAATTGTCGGCCCGTATTTAGGCGGCAAAACTACATTACTGGAAAGTTTGCTGTTCGTCAGTGGGACAATTTCCCGCAAAGGACGTACTGTAGACCGCAACACGGTGGCAGATAGTTCCCAAGAAGCACGCGATCGCCAGATGAGTATAGAGGTATGCACTGCCAGCACAGACTACAGCGATGTCCGCTTCACTTTTGTAGATTGTCCCGGCTCGGTAGAATTTGCACAAGAAACCTATAACGCTCTCATTGGCGTGGATGCAGCGATTGTAGTCTGCGAACCGCACACCAATCGCGTCCTCACCCTCGCACCTTTATTCAAATTTCTCGACGACTGGGAAATACCACACCTAGTCTTCATCAACAAAATGGATCGGGCGAACAACAACTTCATGGACGTGCTAAACGCCCTGAAAACAGTTTCCAGCCGCCCGATCGTCCCACACCAGTATCCCATCGGTCAAGGCGAACAACTGACCGGATTTATCGACTTGGTGAGCGAACAAGCTTATCATTACCATCCGGGTGCGCCAGCTGACCCGGTGCCAATGCCAGAAGACTTGAAAGAACAAGAACAAGCAGCACGCACAGAGATGCTGGAAGCATTGGCAGATTTTGACGACCACTTGCTAGAAGAACTGCTAGAGGAAATTAACCCGCCCCAAGAAGAAATTATCCAAGACTTGAAAATGGAGTTAGGGGCAGATTTAATTGTGCCTGTGTTCATGGGGGTTGCTGAGCAAGATTATGGAGTGCGGCCGCTGTTGGAAGCTTTATTGCGAGAAGCACCAGATCCCGCAACTACTGCCGAACGTCGGGGAATTGTTCTCCACGCCGATGCTCCCTTAGCGCAAGTTATTAAAACCTATTACACTCCCCAAGGTGGGAAACTCTCCCTCGTGCGGGTTTGGCAAGGTACGTTAACAGATGGAATTGTCCTGAATGGGGTTCGTGTTGGCGGATTGTACCGCTTGATGGGACAGCAACAGCAAAGTGTCACACAAGCCCAAGCTGGTGAAATTGTGGCACTGGGACGCTTGGAAGCAATTAAAACAGGGGATACCTTGACAGCCGATGCACAATTGGCAACCGAATTACCGAAAGCCGAGCAGACTTCCCCAGTATACGCAATGGCGATCGCGCCCGAAAAGCGCAACGACGAAGTTAAACTCAGCAGCGCCATAGCCAAACTGCTAGAAGAAGATCCCTCCCTCGCCTGGGAACAACATGGCGACACTCACGAAGTCATCCTCTGGGGACAAGGCGACATTCACCTGCAAGTTGCTCTCGACCGACTGCGGCGCAAATACAACCTGCCCATGACAACCCATCTGCCGCGAGTTCCCTACAAAGAAACCATTCGCAAAACTGCCCCCTCAGTTCACGGGCGCTACAAGCACCAAAGCGGCGGACACGGGCAATTCGGCGACGTATACCTGGAAATCAAACCCCTACCCCGTGGCGAAGGCTTTAACTTCAATCAAACTATTGTTGGCGGTGTCGTTCCTAAACAATATATTCCCGGCGTTGAGATGGGAGTGCGGGAATATCTCACTCATGGCCCCTTGGGTTTCCCAGTCGTCGATGTAGCGGTAACGCTGACAAATGGTTCATACCACTCAGTCGATAGTTCGGAACAGGCATTTAAACAAGCTGCTCGAATTGCCATGCAGGAAGGAATGCAAAAGTGCGAACCAACCCTGCTTGAACCGATTACCTCAGTTCAAGTATGCGCCCCCAGCGAGTTTACCTCCAAAGTCCTCCAACTGCTGAGCGGACGGCGGGGACAAATTCTCGGCTATGAAGCTAAATCAGATTGGGCAGGTTGGGATTGCGTTTCCGCGTATTTACCCCAAGCTGAGATGCACGACTTTATCGTAGAATTGCGAAGTCTTACAATGGGCGTTGGCTTCTTCAACTGGCAACACGACCATCTCCAAGAAGTCCCCGGAAAACTAGCTGAAAAAGTCTTAGCCACCAACGGCTAAAAAAGGCAAAAGGAAAAAGGCAAAAAGAAGAGAAAAAACACAAACTAGACAAAACATAGAAACGTAAGTAATCTTACTCTTTTTCCTTTTTCCTTACCGTATGGTTTATTTCAAACTTGGTGATTAATTACTCTTTAATTCTCAGTAGCTAAAAAAAATAATAGCCCGAATTAGCTTTTTGCTGTTTAATTACCTAACGTTAACCAGCCGGATCTATCATCAAATTAAGTTGTAAAACTTTTTCAAAGCTGATGGAGGGAAATTTATGTCTTTTATAGCTTCACTCCTGATAACGTTAATTTCTATCCTCGTTTTCTTCAATGCTGGTAAAGTTAAGAATGAAAGAGGCCGCTTGGCGGTGCAAGCGATCGCAACGCTCGTTGGAGCAATTGCAGCGCTTTCTACCGTCTTCCGCAGTTTATTGATTATCCCCGCTGGAAATATCGGCGTTGTAGAGTCCTTGGGAAGGGTTTCCGAACGCACCCTTAATCCTGGTGTCCACTTAGTCAATCCCTTTACCGAAGTCGAGATATTTTCCACTCGGCTGAAAGATGTGAAGGAAACTATAGAGGCTACATCCCAAGAAGGTTTAGCTTTCAATATCGATGTCACTCTTCAATACAAACTAGATCCGCAGAAAGCGGCGGAAGTTTATAAAAATATTGGTACTGAAGAGGGAGATATTATTACTTCCCGATTTCGCTCCCTTGTCCGCGAAATTACTGCTAGTTACCCGGCTGTAGCAATTTACTCGACCAAACGCCAAGAAGTTGCTAATCAGCTTCGCCAACGGCTAAGCGAGCAGTTATTACCTCTTGGTTTTGTAGTTGAAGAAGCTTTGTTGAGGGAAGTTAAACTTCCTGATACGCTCCAAGCCGCAATTGAGCAAAAACTCCAAGTCGAGCAGCAAAGCCAGCAGATGAAATTTACTCTAGAAAAAGAGCGTCAAGAGGCTGAGCGAAAACGCATTGAAGCCAGAGGTATTTCTGATTCTCAAAAAATAATTTCTCAAGGACTGAGCGACCGAATGTTGCAATTGAGGGCAATTGAAGCCACTGAAAAACTAGCTCAATCCCCCAATTCTAAAATTGTGGTGATGGGTGGTCAAGGGCAAGGCGGTTTGCCAATCCTGTTACAGCCAGAGATAGGAACTTCAACCAATGCAGCCGCTCCAAGACCCTAGCAGTCTCTGTGTGTGGAATTAATTTTTACTTAAAATGACTGAACCACAAACTTGGTATATTGTCAAGCGACAACATCAAAAATGCGAAATTATCCCCAGCGATCGCGTCGAAGGGGAGGAAGAATCAGCATTTGTGGAACGCTGGGGGCCATTTAATTCCCAAGAGGAAGCGATCGCTCGTCGCATCGGCTTAATCCGCGCTGGAAAATGCCAACCCGCATAATTTAAGATTTTATATTTTATAGCGGTTCGCAGTTGAGTCAAATACAGACCTAACGATTCAACCCCTTCCCTTGTAGTTCCCATGTAGGAAAGGAGAATTAGCCCCTCCCCTACAAGGGGAGGGGTTGGGGAGAGGTCAGAAGTATTACACACAAATGAGAACCGTAGATTTAACCCAAAATCATCAGAAGTCCAGAAACTCCTTCAGGGGGAGGAAAATCTAAAATTTCTTTTCTGCCCTATTTCCTTTTTTCGCAGCAATCTCCTGATTCAGCACATCCAGCGCTTTCGCGTATTGAGGATCGTCCTGAGAGCCGATTTTATCTCGGTCAGTCTGCAACGACTTGCGCTCTTCATCCGAGAGTTCCAGCACCTGATCCGGGACAATTCCCGCTTGGTTGATATCGCGACCCTTGGGAGTATAGTATTTAGCGATCGTCACCGCCAAACCCGAACCATCGCCCAGGCCCCGCACCGATTGCACCAAACCTTTACCAAAGGTCTTTGTACCCACCAAAACAGCCCGCTTGTTATCCTGCAAAGCTCCAGAGAGGATTTCACTAGCGCTAGCCGATCCGCCATCCACCAGCACCACCAGCGGTTTATCAGTCAAGGCGCGATTATTAGCCGTCTCTCGATCCCTTTCTCCCTGGCGGTCGGATGTTGAGACAATAGTGCCTTCTTTGAGCCACATTTGGGCAATTTCAATACTAGAGTATAGTAACCCGCCTGGATTAGAGCGCAGATCCAGAATGTAGCCGTTCACATTCTGCGCCTCTAAAGCTTTAATCGCGTCTGCCATTTCCTTAGAAGCATTAGCGCTGAACTGAGTCAGGCGAATATAGCCAATGTCGCCAGTGGGACTTGTCTTCTTGCTAAAGCGCACCGGATGGATTTCAATCCGCGCCCGTTTCAGAGGAAACATTAATTCCTTGTTCCCCCGCTGAACCGTTAGCGTCACTGAGGTTCCCGGCTGTCCCCGAATCAGCTTCACTGCGTCATTGACATCCATCCCATCGGTAGTTTTGCCATCGATTTTGGTGATGATGTCCTTAGCCAATACACCAGCCTTAGAAGCTGGCGTATCTTCAATTGGCGCAATTACCGTTAACTTCTTGGTTTTTTCATCTTGGGCAAGTTGCAGACCAACCCCTGTTAATTCCCCAGAAGTGTCAATTTGCATTGACTTGAACTCTCCTGGGTCCATGAACCGAGTATAGGGGTCATTCAGTTTCTTCAGCATTTCCCGGATAGCTTCATAAGCTTCTTCCTTGTTGCTGTAAGACTTATTGAGATACTCTTTACGAACTGCGCGCCAATCTACCTTGTTAAAGGTGCCATCCACATAAGAGCGGTCGATGACTTGCCAAACTTCGTCTACTAGCTCCTTGGGGCTTTCGCGCAAGACTGCTAGACTTTTGGGGAGATGAATACCTACTCCGGTAATAGCGATCGCAGCCACTGTTGCTGCTGTCGCACTTAGAACAAGCCCACGTTTTGTAATTACCATTTTCCTGTCTGAGCTGGGGGGAATTACTGCCAAGGAATTACGCTAACTCTAACACAGGCAATTTCTACCCAGCATTAGAGCGCACTTCTCTATCCATCTGCACTAGGTGACAGTCCGGAATTGGAGAATTCGGAGTTAGGAGTTAACAATTCCTGATTCTTCACTCTTAACTCCTAACTTTTCTTAACTTAAGGGTCAATCCAGCGTCCGTCTGCCTTAATTAAATTAATCAATTCTTCAACTCCTTGCGACTCTGGTACTTTTTTTATCTCTTCTCTGCCACGATATAGCGAGATATAACCAGGTTGTTTGCCAACATAGCCATAGTCAGCATCCGCCATCTCTCCGGGGCCGTTGACAATGCAACCCATAACTGCTATGTCTAAACCGGTGAGGTGTTTAGTTGCTTCCCGAACTTCGTGCAGCACTTCTTCTAGGTTAAACAATGTGCGACCACAAGAAGGACAAGCGACATACTCAACCATCGTTTTCCGCAAACCCAAAGCTTGCAGAATGCTGTAGCAGACGGGAATCTCTTTTTCTGGCGCTTCGGTGAGAGACACCCGGATAGTATCGCCAATTCCATCAGCTAACAGGGTAGCAATTCCTGCCGTAGACTTGATGCGTCCATATTCGCCATCACCAGCTTCCGTGACACCCAAATGCAGAGGGTAATCCATTCCCAGTTCATCCATCCGCTTCGCCATCAAGCGATATGCTGCTAACATCACCGGAACCCGCGACGCTTTGAGAGAAATTACCAGGTTGTGGAAATCCAGGGATTCGCAAATTCTGATGAATTCTATAGCAGATTCCACCATCCCTTCAGGAGTGTCGCCGTAGGAAAACAGCATTCTTTCAGCAAGAGAACCGTGATTTACCCCGATTCGCATCGCCTTACCCTGATCTCGCAAGGAAACCACTAATGGTTCTAAAGTTTCGCGGATTTTTTCGCCAATCTCGTCAAATTCAGCTTTGGTATATTCAGTTCTATCTGCTTTTGGCTTCTCAAACACATACAACCCAGGATTAATCCGCACCTTATCAACGTGCTTGGCTACTTCCAAAGCGATTTTCATCCCGTTGTGATGCACATCGGCAACCAAAGGCACAATTTGGTAAGTTTGGATTAATTTCTGTTTAATTTCCGCCAAAGCTTTAGCGTGACCGATACTAGGCACAGTGACGCGCACAATTTCGCAGCCAATCTCGTGCAATCGACGAATTCCGGCAACCGATCCGTCGATATCCAGGGTATCTTCATTAATCATCGACTGCACCACCACCGGATAACCGCCGCCGATGGTGACATTTCCCACTTTTACCGGACGGGTTTTGCGGCGCTTAATGGCGGTGTCAAAAGCGGGTTCGTTAGATGCAGTGTTGGGAATTGGCAGAGTTTGCATAACCTTTTCTTTACTTTTTGCGTTCCTCTCTGTTTCTCAGGGTGCCACAGAAGGGGGCAAGTTTGGCTAAGTTAGGGCGATCGCATTTCTTGCAACATAGCAGAGAATTGTTGTGCGATCGCATGGAGCGCAACCTGAATGCCATCCGGCAGAATATGTCCAGTAGGTAGCTAAGTAAGAAGCCATCGATTTTAGCTACAAAGGTTGTTATTCCGAATTGCCAAACAGTCTCAACATTCTGTGCCAAAATCTTTATCAATGAACAATTCGTGAGCAAACTCCACAACCATAAGTAAATCTGATGCTGGGAAAAACATTGAGTGGGCGCTACGAGATTATTAGCCACTTGGGAGGAGGAGGCTTCGGTACTACCTTCATAGCTGAAGATAGACATCTACCTGGAACCCCTCAGTGCGTCGTGAAGCAACTCACACCCAAAACTATAGATCATCCATTAGCTTTACAAGCAGCAAAGCGTTTATTTAATCGAGAAGCAGAAGTTTTATACCAGTTGGGAAACCATAATCAAATTCCTCGGCTGTTTGCTCACTTTGAGGAAGAGCAAGAATTTTATTTGGTTCAAGAATTTATTGAAGGACACGAGCTTAGACAGGAATTACCAGTTGGTAAAAAGTTAAGCGAAAACTTTGTAATTGCTCTCTTAAAAGAAGTTTTAGAAATATTAGCGTTTGTCCATCAACAAAATGTAATTCATCGAGATATTAAGCCTTCTAATTTAGTTCGGCGTAAGCAAGATGGAAAGCTGGTTTTAATTGACTTTGGAGCCGTCAAACAATTCGGCACTCAGGTGATTAATTCTCAAGGAGCAACGAGCTTTACCATTGCTATTGGCTCACCAGGCTATATGCCCAACGAACAGATAGCAGGGAAACCGCGCTTTAGTAGTGATATTTATGCAGTGGGAATGCTTGCTATCCAAGCATTTACAGGATTACATCCCAGAGAATTACCAGAAGATTCCAACACAAGTGAAATAATCTGGCGCGATCGCGTACAAGCTAGCCCTAATTTAGCAAATATTTTAGACAAAATGGTTTGCTATGACTTTCGTCAACGTTACCAATCAGCTGCCCAAGCGCTGCAAGCTCTCGACGGTGTATCATCAAGCTCCTTTACTCCAACTACCGCGATATCTAAAGTATCCCAAAAACTCAACGCTGACTTAGAAACAACTAAACTGATTGTTACTGACAATCTCATTTCTAAGCATGGAGTGGACTACACTCAGAGGATGTTTTAAAAGTCGGTTAGATAGCAAAAAAGCTCACTCAGTGTAAGCTGCGAATATGTAGTACACAGCACTGAGAGAGCGTTATGAGTAAAGCTTACCCCAGTAATT
>NZ_JACJOY010000084.1:0-27388 GCF_014695815.1 Trichocoleus sp. FACHB-6 | reverse complement strand
ACCACTGCTTGCATATCTACGGTGCGCGGACGACCTCCCGGTTTAGCTTTGGGAATCAAGCTGGATAACAGTTCCCATTGTTCTTGGGTCAAGTTACTCGGATACGATGATGTCATGGCTCTCAAAATGCTGTCTGATAATTTGCTATTGACAGGTTATCGTTTTGAGAGCTTTCCTGACTTCTCAGACATCCTCTAAGACCGACCAAAAACAATACAAACGCCTTCAGAAATACAAAGCAGCCTTGCAAGCTAAAGGACTCACTGACAACTACCGTCACCTCGAAGAATTCAAAGATAAAGTCTTTCGACACATCACATCTGCTGTCCTAGAAATTGCTAGAGAAGACAAAGAGCGCCGTGCAGCAGAACAGGAAGCAAAACTCACTGAGCAAGCGATTGGTTTACCAGTTCAGGCAATACCAAGCACTTCTGGTGCATATATCTCATTCGATACGCTCTCTGAGGCGCAAACTTCTGTCAAAACACTACTAGAGTCACGCTTCGGCGTTCAAGACATGGAGGATGTCAAAGAGCAAGAAATCACAAGAATTCAGTCCATACTGGCCTCACCTGATCTTGCTGAACTGCTTTCTCGACAGGCAAGTGCTGAAACTATTTCCGCCATCACACAAATTCTAGAAACAGCCACAACACCATCCATGTATGTACTGGCTGCGATTGGACGTTACGCAGATGACACCTCACTTGAATGGCTAGACATTACCGGAGACTGGATCGAGCGACTCAGCACTCGAAAGGTTGAAGGTGGATACAAATGGGCGAATTATATCAAGACTTACCCTGGACTCCTTCTACTATACACGCTGGGGCTTTCAGCTTTGCGTGCAAGCAAAATGAACTTTTTGCAGGAAGTTGCGTCTCGCCAAGTTTACTCAAGCGAATACAATTGGGAGCGCCCTCTGCTGGATACAATTGATCCAAGATATGTGTTCTATGACTCTGTTTCAGGCATGATAGAACCAGGATTTG
The DNA here is from genome assembly GCF_014695815.1 of Trichocoleus sp. FACHB-6. Classification (NCBI taxonomy): domain Bacteria; kingdom Bacillati; phylum Cyanobacteriota; class Cyanophyceae; order Leptolyngbyales; family Trichocoleusaceae; genus Trichocoleus; species Trichocoleus sp. FACHB-6. The sequence goes on along the minus strand of NZ_JACJOY010000084.1, from coordinate 26,396 downwards.
AGCGTCGATTTGCCCCTGTTAGCGATCATCTGGCTCCACTACTGAAGAGCAAGCTTTACCCTAATGAAGAAGAAGCGAGATACCTAGATTGGTTTGACTTTTTTGAGTTTTTACTTTCCTTCAAGGCAGTGCAACAACTAGAGTCACATCCTTATTTCGGTTCATTTACCTGGCGTTGGGAAACTAAGAGATTCACGTTCAAAATGATTCAGGATGCGGCTGTACAACAAGGAAGGTATGGAGCTGCCATATCAGACTTCTTCGGAGGTAATGCTGGACTAGAAGAAACCGCCGTAAGCTATGACAGAATTGCCAGCCAATCTCAGAGGGATTTTGGGCGTGCAAACCCTCCAAATTACACGAGCCATCTCATTCAACTTGCCAAAGCAGGTAAAAGAGTATCAAGCTATCAAGAATTAGTAAATGTTCTTCAACCAAGCAAGTAGTACTTGCTTGGAATGACGGTATTAACTCCATCAAAGAACATACTCGATGAATAATAAATTCCCAGGAGCTAGCATTTATCTAACTCTGTTGAAAAAGATTGGATTAAGACGATTTGGAACTTCATTTTCCAGCAATTTTGGTTGGTTTTGGCTCTTCGTTGAGCCAGCCAGTTTTTTTATTCCAGAGAAAGTCAACTTCGGCTTATCTGGTTATTTAAGTTTAGTTTTTGTATCTCTTGGTCTGGCAATTCTCCAAAATTTCCCTCGAAGAGCTGTATCAAGTAATCTATCTTCACCCGATACAGAGATTGAGATTAAGGTTGGAGACCTCTTTCAGGAAAATGGACATTTAGTTATTGGTTCCAATGATGTCTTTGATACTGAGCTAGGGGAAATTATCAGGGACTCAAGTGTACAGGGACAATTTCTCAAACGAGTTTACAAAGGTAACTTAGGGCAACTTGATGCAGAGGTTGAAGCTGAACTTCATAATCACAGTAGAGATCGCCGTTTGGAGCCTGATAAAACTCGTGGCAAAGCTTGGCGATATCCGATTGGCACTGCAATCACACTCGGCTCTCATGAAAAACGGTACTTTCTTATCGCCTATGGACACATGAACAATGATTTAACAGTTGAATCCAATCCTGATTTCATATCAGTTTCATTGGATAATCTCTGGCAAGAAGTTCGCCGTAGATGCAACGGTACAGATGTAGCAATCCCAATAATCGGTTCCGATCTTGCCCGTAGTGGTCTTTCCCGAATGCAGCTAGCCAAGCTGATCATTACTTCTTTCATTTTGGAATCAAAAAGAAGATTTATTACACGCAAACTGACCGTAATGATTTATCCAGGGGACTTGGATTCTGTGGATTTCTACGCGCTTGAGGAGTTTTTGAAGTCTGTTTGCTTTTGAAAAGGCTCTGACACTTAAGTAGTAGTTGCAAAAAATAAGGAATCGCACCAACGAATGTGGAGGATGAACAGTGCGATCGCGCTCAATATTAAAACTAGGATAACAACCAGCACCAGAATTCTATTAGGGGTTTCAACGATGAGAGCGACTTTGTGTTCTTAAAGCTTGATAAATAGATAAAGCAGCAAGTCCTTCCAATGCTGCAATATGGCCAGTACGAGCGGTGCAAACCCACACGCAGCTAAACTCTAAAATAAGGTTTCCCACAATAATTATTAGAGCAGCAGTCAATACCAGCTTTGTGAAATGCTTAGGTACAACAAAAAGCCCCAGCAAAATTAAGCCAGTGATCATAGATCCGGTAAAGCCTTGCTGCCACTCTACAAGCTCCCGAAATTGCAACGTCTGCGGGAGCGCGATCGCTTTAACTGGCATAAATATCGCTAAAATCAACTTTGCCGACCCCACCCCAAAAATCCAGCCATTAGCGGTCGATAAACGTTGTTGGGGGTTAGGTATCAACCCCGGCAAATCCCGCCCATCCAAACTCAGGTGTAGGTATGGCTGAAACCCCATTCCCAATATTTTGAAACTTGGAATCTGCTTAATCTTTAACCGCGAACCGTCCTTTAGGACAAATTCATGTAGTTTGCTAAGTTTAGCTCTGGGAATGCTGCCAATTTCCTCACCATCTAAGCGAATTACAATCTCTCGACTAAAGAATCCCCAAGAAATTGCCAAGCGTGGGGGTTCGCCTTCTTCCAAAGCATAGAATTCTTGCTGATCGAACATAACAAGGCTAATAAATCTTGCTAGTTTTTGATTTTAACTGCGGGAAAGATAAATTGATGCGATCGCACTTGCAACGCAAACCAATTTTCCAGTTATTAGCAAAGCATAACTTACAGAAAGATTGAACAGCTAACGTTAAGATAACCGACTTCTTCGAGAAGTCGGTTATCTCAGTTACACCAGATGAATCAACGCCTCAACAAGTATCTGATTTTGCTCATCAGTACCGACAGTAATGCGAAGCTTATCCTCTAAACCAGGCTGCTTGAAGTAGCGCACCAAAATTCCCCGTTCCTTTAGCGCCAGATAAATTTGCTCTGCATTGCCTTTGGGGGGTTGTGTCAAAAAGAAATTAGCTTGAGAATCCCACAACTGGAAACCTAATTGCTTGAGTTCCACTGCCAACTTTGTCCGCGATCGCTTCACCTTTTCCGTACACTCGTTTTTATAAGCTTGATCGCGCATCGCCGCCGCACCCACCAAACAAGCGATCGCGTCAATGTTGTAGCTATCTTTAACCTTAAATAACCCGCTCAAAAGCTTTGGATTGGCAATTCCAAAACCCAGCCGCAACCCTGCCAGAGAATAACCTTTAGATAAGGTGCGAATTACAATAACATTCTCAAATTCCTTGACCAAAGGTAACGCCGTTTCGCAAGCAAAGTCAACGTAAGCCTCATCAACGACTAAAACGCCAGACAACCTCGCCGCCAACTGTCGAATCTCGTCAATGCGAACAATATGCCCTGATGGACTATTGGGCGTTGCAATAAACGTCACCGCACCGTTTACCGCCACCAATTCTTCAATTGGCAAACGATAATCCTCTCCATAGGGAATTTCGACACGCTCCGCAGGCTGGATATCCGTCAATGTACGATACAGTACATAAGTCGGCATCGGATAAACGACCTTGCGCCCCAACTCCGCACAGGCACGCACCACAACATTCAGCAATTCATCGCTGCCATTGCTAACAATAATCCACTCAAAGGGAACCTCCAACGCTTGTGCGATCGCAAGGCGAAACTCGTTGGCGTAAGGATCTGGGTACCGTCGCAGCCATTCGCTATCCAGGTTTCGCAGAACTGCGATCGCATCTGGTGAAGGCGGATAAGGATTCTCGTTAGTGTTCAGTTTGATGATATTTGTCCCCGGCTTGGGCTGTTCGCCGGGAACATAGCCAGTCATCGCCTCAACACTGGGGCGGAAGTAGGTAGTCATGGACTTTGCTGCGTGTCAAAAAAATAATTATTGGAAGCAGAAACCAGCTAATACAAGCGGTAAGACTATAAAGGCAAACACAATCAGAACAACGGTTCCCTCATCAATGTCGATAGTATTCTTCTGGCGATCGCGCATCTGACACCTTTTATAAAATCTGCATATTTATTCAGGCTAGGGGATCTTGGTTGGTTTCTCCAAGCCCCATCAGATTGATAATTACTGGCCGCATAACAAGACCTTTGGAAGCTTCATCAATCAACCTTTTGGGGAATCACCCAGAACAAGATAGCAATCTTTATAGATTGCTCTTTGCAAACTCCTCGCACCAGCAATACAATCGGCTGTAGGGTGAGATGTTGCTGAAAGACCCTGTAATTAAGCTCTCATTCCCAAGATTCTGATTTAGAGACGCTGGCGCGAACACCCTCATGCTTCAACCAGAACAAGTAATTCACAATCGTTACCAACTCAAGCAAAAACTAGGACAAACTGCTGGGCGACAAACCTGGCTGGCAGAGGATATATCTGTAGCAAATGCTGCTGTCATAGTGAAGTTACTCGCGTTTGGCGATGAGGTGCAATGGGACGACGTGAAATTATTTGAGCGGGAAGCGCAGGTACTCCGACAACTAGCTCATCCCCAGATTCCGAAATACCGAGATTCGTTCTCAATTGACGATCGCCTGCTCTGGTTTGGGCTAGTACAAGATTACATCCCTGGTTCCTCCCTCAAGCAATTGCTGGCTCAAGGCACACGCTATACGGAACAACAGGTACGCCAGATTGCGGCTGACATTCTCCATGTACTGACCTATCTACATGAACTCAGTCCGCCTGTCCTACACCGCGATATTAAGCCCAGTAACTTGATCTGCGGCGAGGGCGATCACATCTATCTTGTTGATTTTGGTGCCGTACAAGACCGAGCAGCAAGGGAAGGAGCCACTTTTACGGTTGTTGGTACTTACGGCTATGCGCCAATCGAACAGTTTAGTGGACGGGCGGTGGCGGCTTCTGACTTATATGCTTTGGGTGCGACGCTGATCCACCTGCTAACTGGGATTTCTCCATCTGAGTTGCCTCAGAAAGACCTCCGCATTCAGTTTGCCGATCGGGTGAGTCTCACTCCCCGCTTTGTCCAGTGGATTGACAAGCTTGCCGAACCTGATGTAGCAAAACGGTTTCAGACTGCGCGACAGGCGTTAGAGGCATTGCGTGCTGATAGCCGCATTTCCCCAGATGATAAGTCAGTGGCGCGATCGCCTTCTACTTCCCAATATAGCGAACTTGAACCATCTAAGGAGCGATCGCTAACACCTCCATACAATAGCCGAATTGAATTGAATCAAACTGCTGATGAACTGTTGATCACAATTCCTGGCGCAAGTCTCTGGAATCTTTTAATGTTAATTCCGATTGCGATCGCTCTGATTGTCTTTGTCCCAATAGTGACGCAGACTATTGCGCTAATGACTATTGAATTTACACATATTCTCTTTTTTCTCCTAATTGTTCTCGCCATTAGTGGAGGCGTTTATTGGGAATTATTGCCAACCTTTGTACAGTTTAATCGGTCACAGTTCTCCATCTACAAACGTCGTTTCGGCTTCACTATGACGACGATAAGCGGTTCAACGGCGGACATTGAAGATGTGTTCCACACAATGAAAACGTTTCGGAATGGAAAAAGCACCTGTGACAAAAGAGTAGTGACGATCCAGACCTATCGCGGAGAATATTTCTTCGCTAAAGGAATGAGTCGGGATGAATGTAGCTGGTTAGTTGATGCGATCCAATCCTGGCTGGATTTACGCTAATGCTGTTCAGTTAGCGCGATCGCATTCATAGAGGTGAAGGATGAACGGTAGGAGGGAGTGCGGTTGCAAGTTGGTTACATCTGTGCGCCAGGGAACTTCATTTTGATCATCCACAATTGGCACAACCCCCTACCTTTACGAGCAAAGATGCCGTTTTGACGACATTACTTTTTGAGTGCCTTTTTCACCAAGTCTGGAATTTGAGAAGGACTGTCTGCTATGGGGATTTTGGCTTGCTTAAAAGCGGCAATTTGGCGCTCTTCGGGTGTTAGTTCAGATGCTAGTCCATCTCGCTGAGAGGCGAACATCATTTCCCGATGCCGAAGACTAATAGCATTCGCGTGACCTATTAGTTTCTTTTGAGATTTACGACCTGCAAGGTAAGCAACTACTGGTTTGTCAAGTTCCTCAACTATGTATTTAGCAGCCGTTTCTTCACAGGGTACACCGATATGATTGACTAAAACAATTGCCTTAGTGTTTTTATCCGCAGCCAAAATTTGCAACCACTCGACAACCGAAGATCCGACAATCGGATCGCTGCCAATGCTAACAGCAACCGACTGACCAAGAGTTGCTTGTGTCAATTCCCAAGCAACTTCGTAGGTTAGAGTTCCGGTGCGCCCAATGATACCGATGTTACCGGGGGTATAAAATTTACTTTCGTGGGTGCCTAGTAAAATTTTCCCTGGAACAATGATGCCTGAAGAGCTGCTCCCCAGGACGAGGGTTTTGGTAGCTTCTGCCTTTCTCAGCACTTTTACCATGTCCAGGGGAGGGATACCACCGGTGATGAGAATAATTTGTCGGATACCAGAAGCGATCGCTTCTAGTGCTGCATCTAACACCTGATAAGCTGGTACAAAAATAATGCTAGTGTCAATCGCACCGACTTCCACGATTGCCTGTTCTACCAGGTCAAAAACTGGTATGCCGTGCAACAGCTGGCCACCATGTCCGGCGCTCGTTCCGGCGACTATATTTGTACCATAGGATTTCATCCGAGCGGCGTAGATTGAACCTTGTTCTTCCGAGATGCCCTGTACCAGGATTTTATTGTCTGGCGTTACATTCATGTTTTAGCAGTGGACTTTGCTAGAGAGACGGCTTGAGCGATCGCATCCTCCAGGTTATCGATCCAGTTTACAGGCATTGAGGCGAAATGCTCGCTTGAATAATCAATTTCTCCCCCAAGCAGGCGGACGATAAACTGGGGAAGAGCTTTTTGATCGTATCTGCGATCGCTTCCACGGGGGCGAAAGCGGCGAGTTGCCTGCGAGGGAACTTCTGGAATATCGTTAACTTTTCGTTGCAGGTAGTTGACAATTGATGAAGCTACTTCTTCATTAACTGCGGCACTACCGACAATATTAACCAGTAAAACTTTGATATTCTTATTTTGAACAAAGCGCTCCAACTCTTGTTCAAGCTTTTCGCCGCGAGATGCTGCACTTAAATCTCCACTTGCCTCCTCACTCACACTCAGGCATAAACGAGGCGAACCTCCAGCGCGAGTTACTAAATCGGCCATTGCGATCGCTAAATCGCTACCATTGCACAGAATCCCAATGTTGCCGTCTCGGTTTACCCAGTTGAGACTTGATTGAGAAGCATTATTGTAAGTTTCTAGTGGCGTTTCTTTAGTCATCTCTGACTCTGGCATTTCTGCTGCCAGCATTGCCAGATCCGGGTGACGGTTGAAAGCAGCATCATTAACAGTAATTTTCCCATCCAGCGCCATCACTTCACCTGTAGCGCTAACACCCAGAGGATTGATTTCCAATCCATCCAAGTCTTTTTGGACAAACAGCTGGTACATTTTTTCTAAAATGCAGCTGACCGATCCGATAAGATTACCCTGGAGTCCCATTTTCACCGCGAGACGGCGGGCATAGAAAGAGGAAAATTCTTCATCGACTATAACTTGCTGCATTTGCTCCATCACTGCTTCCACATTCATTCCTCCCTGAGAGGAACCCAGCAGCACTGGGCGACGAGCGTTATAGTCTAGTGTTACTGCCAGATAGAACTCGCGGGTGACATCATATTTTGCTTCTGCCAGCAACACTTGGGGATACTCACCCAGAATTGGCAGATTAAAAATTGCTTGAGCAGCTGCGATCGCATCTATGGTATTTTCTGCAAATCGCACACCTCCGACTCTACCCCGTCCACCAGCACGCACTTGAGATTTTAGGACAACCGGATAGGGAATCTGTAACCTCTTCAAATCTCTCGTATGGTCGATGCGTTGCGAGGGCAAAACTGGAATGCCCATTTCGCGAAATAATTCTTTAGCTTGGTATTCTAATAAATCCATAAGTTGGGGATTGACGATTGGGAATTGGGGATTAGGGATTAGGGATTGGGAATTGGGAAATTGGGAATTGGGAAATTGGGAATTGGAAGGACTCTTACCCAGTCCCTTGTCTCCAATACCTAGTCCCCAGTCCTCAATGCCCAGTCCCCAGTCCCCAGTCCCTAACCCCTGTTTTGCCAGTCTTTGGCGACTTCATTAATGCCGTAGAAACGCTTCCAGAAAGCATCAACAGCTCTGGTGGGTAAAACTTTGTTCATTAAAAACAGCAATATATCCCCACCTGTAGCGGCAATATAGCGCGGACGGGGGTTGCGGTCTGTGAGCGATCGCACAATTACCTGTGCCACCCGTTCGGAAGTCCAAGCACGAGAACTGGTTCGTTCCTCAAGTCCTTCTAATCGATTAAAGGCAGCACGATAAGGCGTATCTTGAGGATTTGTTACAGCTTGCTCCACCCTTTGGGCGGCGACGGCGAAAAAGTCTGTAGTAACTGGCCCTGGCTCAATAACGCTGACTTTGATATTAAATGGATCTAATTCCATCCTGAGAGCGTCGCTGAGTCCTTCCAAGGCAAATTTCGAGGAGCTATACAAACCCCCAAAAGGAAACGCCAGCCGTCCTCCCAGAGAACTAATATTAATAATTCTTCCTCCTCCTTGGTCACGCATCACTGGAACTAAAGCTTGAATCAAAGCCAAGGGGCCTAGTAAGTTTACTTGAAACTGCTGCTGTACCGCCTCAGTGGGGATTAACTCTACTGGCCCCATCTGTCCGTAACCAGCATTATTAACTAAAGCATCAACTCGCCCAAAATGCTCAACAGCTTTATTAGCTAAAGCTTTACCCTGCTCAAAGATAGCTATATCTGTTGGAACTACCAGGACATCTGCACCCGCTTTGCGGCAGTAGGTAGCAACAGTCTCCAGTTTCTCCTGATTTCGAGCTGCTAACACTAACCGTATTCCCAAAAACTGGGAGGCTAGATAGTTCGCTAGAGCAGCACCAATTCCCGTGGAGGCTCCCGTAATCAAGATAACTTGTTCAGATAGCGGTGTATAGGTTTTCATAGGTAGTTGATAGTCCGTTGGAAGGTTGGAAGGTGGGAAAGTTGTAGAACCTGACAACATTTCAACTTGACAACTCTTCTGTGACCAATTATTAATGACTTTTTGAGGAATTTTTTATTATTGCAGCTACAACTGATGCGATCGCTCTACTGAAAAGTAGAAAATTAAGTCCGATTTTCAGCTGCGGTGCTTCAAAATGGAATAAAGTTTAACGGAAGGGGTTGCCGTATGCCAACAATAGCCCGCGAAAGCGAATTACAGGTACTGGGGCGAATTTTGCAGAATCGTCTGCAATCGGCTAAACACGAGCATATTCCCTTTCAGGTTCGCTGTGCCACTCCACAGGAAGCGTTGATTATTCTGGCTCAACATCCACCCGATTTTGCCCCTGACGCGCAACAAACTTTTAGAGAAATAGAACAAACTCTCAAGACTCTGCGCCCGGAATTTGCCAACCAGGTACAGCTTTACCTGAGAATAGCCGGGCAAAAGCAGCCTTATGCGTTTCACTCGTTTACCGTAGAATCGCCTGTTTTGTCAACTGTAACTGCCGATTCCGTTGACGAGGGAGTGGTCTTTGATACAGCAGGGGTTCCCTCGGCGGTAAAAGTGAGTGCAACCCAAAGTAGTTTGGGTGATACTGATGCGACAGATGTCGAGGAACCACCAGCGATCGCTGAATCTTCATCAGGTTCTGAGGATGCACCTGTATCCCCTGCGGTGCCGCCAGAAGGCTCTAAGGGAAAGGCATTGCCGCTGGTAACTAAACTGCGGCAGTTGCCATTACCGCTATTGGTGGCGGGAGCTGGAGTGGGTTTGTTGGCTTTTATTCTCCCTTTTTATGCCCTTACCCGTCCCTGTGTAGTCGGCCCGTGTGTCGCACTCACGGACGCAAAGCAACTTTCCCAAGAGGCAGCTGTTTCCCTTCAGAAACCCAAATCCGGGCAAGAAATACTAGAGGCAAGAGAGAAACAGCAAGAAGCTATCCGCCTTTTGGAGACAATTCCATTTTGGTCGCTTTCTTACCAAGAAGCTCAAAATCAGTTGAAAGATGATTCTCAGCAAGCACAATTGTTGGAGCAGTTGGTAACAGGTTTGAGCAAGGGATCGACGGCGGCGCAAAGAAGCCAAAATCCTCCGCATTCAGTAGCAGAATGGGGAGAAATTCAGCAGATGTGGAGAGAAGCGATCGCGCTTTTAGAACCAGTTCCCAGAAATAGCACTGTCTACCAATTAGCGCAGCAGAAAATTAAGGAGTATCGAGCTAATTTAGCGGCGATTAATTGGCGGCTAAATGGCGAAAGAAAGGCTCTCCAAGACCTCGATGCTGCGAAAGAAGCCCTGAAGGTGGCAGAAGCCCGTCAAGGGGTGGCTCAGTCGCTACCAGATTGGCGGTTGGTGGAAACTAGCTGGGATATGGCAATGAATCGCCTCAAGGGGATTCCTGTGGGTACAACGGCGCGTGCAGAGGCGCAGCAGATGATAGCAGCTTATTTGCCCAAGTTGGCAAATGCACGCGATCGCAAAAACAGAGAACAAATGGCTATTAATAATTACAAAATGGCTCAGAACCTGGCACGCAATGCCAAAAATACTGAGCAGCTTAATCAATGGACATTGACGGTGCTAAACTGGCGCAATGCGATTGTCAATCTGCAAAAAATTCCCAGAGGAACTTTTGTATACAATCAAGCCGATTCTCTACTAAATTCGTATAAAGAGGCTCTCAGACAAGCCGAGATCAAACTAAGCTACGCCAACCTCCTGCAAAAAGCACGTAACGATCTGAATCGAACCTGCTCCGGAGCGCCTAAAGTCTGCGATTACACTGTAACCGATGGGGGCATTAGAGTTCAGTTGACACCTGCTTATATGCAGATGGTAGTTCAAACTACAAACACAGCCAAACAACGGGGTGACTTTAGTGCCCAACAAGGAATTGCGACTCACCTACGAACGCTGGGAGATGCCCTGGAAGCAATTAGCGATAATGCTAGGGTTCCACTACAACTTTATACCCCCGATGGAGCGTTGATTAATAGCTATCCTCGCTCTGGCTAGAAAAAGGCTAAGAGTGACAAGTTAACAGTAAGGAGTGAGTATTCCCATTGGCTTATGATAATATCTGTCGCTATCTGGCAGTTGAGTATCCAGTTGCGTTTGCAAGCTGGCTACTCGATACGGATGCGATCGCTATTCAACCCCTTCCGACTGAACTGAATCTTGAACCCATCCGTTCTGATGCCCTTTACTTTCTGCCAGAACGAAACCAGATTCTGCATCTAGAATTTCAGACTGTGCCTGCTTCCAAACCACCTCTGCCTTTGCGGATGCTAGACTATTGGGTTAGGCTGCATCGTCAGTACGAGTGTTCGATTGAGCAAGTGGTGATTTTCTTGAAAGAAACCTCCTCAGAAGCAGTCTTCGTTGAGCGGTTTGCTTTTGAGCGAACTTTCCACTCTTACCGAGTCTTGCGGATATGGGAGCAAGATCCAGCTCGTTTACTTAGTAGTCCCGGACTTCTTCCTCTAGCAGTTTTAGCTCGGACAGACTCACAGACAGCGTTACTAGAAGAAATTGCTGCCAGAGTCGATACGATCGAAGAACCAGACCGACAGCGAAACATTTCTGCTTGCGTCGAAGTTCTGGCAAGGCTGAAGTTTGAAGAAGATTTAATTCGGCAATTTCTCAGAGAGGATCTTATGCGGGAATCACCACTGTATCAAGAAATTTTGCAAGAAGGTGTGCAGCAAGGCATTCAGCAAGGAATTCAGCAAGGAGAGGTGTCTTTAGCTCTGCGTCTACTCACGCGGCGACTAGGGACGCTTCCACCCCAATTGCGATCGCAAATTCAGCAGCTTTCCACCGTCCAGGTAGAAGCACTCGGTGAAGCTTTGTTAGATTTCTCCACAACACAAGATTTAGTAGCTTGGTTGCAGGCTCATCAATAAACCCTACTTCAGTTGGGCGTTGTTATTGAAAAACTGGCTGCAAAGTCCCTGACTAACTAACAGGGTTGTCACCAGGTTGGTGAAAGCAAGCATAAACATAATCAATATCTGGTAAGATGCAGCATTCAAAGGGTCAACACCACTTAATAGCTGACCTGTGATAATTCCTGGTAGCGTCACCACACCTACAACCATCATTTGGTTCAGTGTGGGAATCAACCCGGCTTTGATGGCATCTCTGCGATATTGTGCTACAGCTTGTTGGGGTGTAGCACCTAAACTCAGGTGCGTTTCAATCTCAGCGCGACTAGCGTTGACGGTGCTAACAAGACGTTCGCCTGCGATCGCTGCTCCATTCATCGCATTTCCCAGTACAATTCCCGCTAGGGGAATTAGATACTGTGGTTCATACCAAATTGGCGGCTGAATTATCACCAGCGTGGTATAACCCAAAGTCAGGGCGCTACTAGCTAAAATTGACCCCCAAACTACGGGTAGAACTTGGGGAATTTTCTTGCCAATGCGATTACGGGCGACAATAGCGGCGATGCTTAGCATTACCATCAAGATTGCCAGAACTGCAATTGGATTTTTCCAGGCGAAAACGAAGGCAAGGACGTAGCCGACACCCAAAAGTTGGATAATTGTACGACCAGTTGCGATCGCAAGTTGCCCTTCTAATCCCAGTTTTTGCCAACTGGATAAACCGATGGCAATTGCCATCATGCCTAATGCCCAAGCAAGGTCGGTAATGTCAAGTGTAATTAAAGAATCCACAGGTCATAGGGATTGGGGATTGGGGATTGGGGATTGGGGATTGGGGATTGGGGATTGGGGATTGGGGATTGGGGTTGGAAAAAAGTCTTACCTAGTCCCCAGCTCCCAGTCCCTACTCTCCAACCCTCAACCCCTCTGCGAAACAATTTTACAGCTTCAGCATTCTGAAATCATGTAGATGGTAAGACCGTTCATTTTGCGCGTGTTGTGGCAACCCTGGAATTGTTGAAACAGTCTATAGCTAAAGGTTTCACAATCCAAAATCAAAAATCCCAAATTCAAAATGGGGTGAGGTGCGGATTCCCTTTCTGAACAAAATTTGGTTCTATGTATATAAAAATTTGTGGTGTAAACGAGTGAGTAACATTCCCCCCTTAGACTTGTCTCGGCAGTACAAAAACATCAGTGAAGAGGTGAATGCAGCTGTTCTTGATGTCTTGGCTTCTGGTCGTTACATTGGCGGTTCTCTGGTTCAAGGCTTTGAGCAACAGTTTGCAGCTTACGTGGGCGTTTCTGAGTGTGTGGCGTGTAATTCTGGCACAGATGCCCTCTACCTGGCTCTACGGGCTTTGCAGATTGGTTCTGGAGATGAGGTGATTACGACACCATTCACCTTTATTGCCACCGCTGAGGTAATTAGTGTGGTGGGAGCCAAGCCCGTTTTTGTTGATATTGATGCGGAGACGTTTAATTTTGATGTCTTGCAGCTAGAAAAGGCGATTACGGATAAAACGCGCGCTATTATTCCAGTTCACCTATTTGGGAAACCTGTGGATATGACCGCAGTTATGAGGATAGCTGAGTCTCACAATCTGGCTGTGATTGAAGACTGCGCCCAAGCCACAGGTGCCGAATGGGCAGACGCTAAAATCGGCAGCATCGGTCATATTGGTTGCTTTAGTTTCTTTCCCACAAAGAATTTGGGTGCTTTTGGTGATGGCGGTGCGGTCACGACTAACGATCCGGCGATCGCTTCTGCTATCCGAATGCTGCGAGAACACGGGATGCGCGATCGCTACTACCACGAAGAAACTGGCATTAATAGCCGCTTGGATACCATACAAGCGGCTATTTTGCAAATTAAGTTGCGTCATCTAGATACCTGGAATGACTTGCGCCGTTCGGTTGCTGAACGTTACCATCAATTGCTGGAGCCTGTGCCTGGGGTGGTGAAACCGCAAGAAATAGCAGGGGGGCGCAGTGTCTGGAATCAATACACAATTCGGCTTACCCAAGATAGCAACAGCGCTTTCCGGGATAATGTTCGCACTCAGCTAGCCGCTAGGGGCGTTAGTTCAATGGTTTACTACCCCTTGCCTTTGCACTTGCAACCTGTTTACAAGGATTTGGGCTACCAAGCTGGGGATTTTCCTGTTACTGAGAAAGTCTGCCACGAAGTTTTATCTTTGCCGATTTTCCCAGAACTGTCCCCAGAGGAGCAAGAGCAAGTGGTCTATGGTTTGAAGGACTGTTTGCTAATGGCTAATGGCTAATGGCTAATGGCTAATAAGTAGATGGATTTAATGATTTGTAAGATGGGTAGAGCGACGCAAGCGTTACCCATTTTACTCATTTCAATTTTGGGTGAGATTACTCGGCCCCAACCTACATCTAATTGCATTGAACAATTAGCTATTAGCCATTAGCCAGTCTCTATTTTATGCCCGAACTTGCTGACGGCTGACTTGGCTTAAAGCTTCCACCAAGCTGCGAACAGCTGCCACCATTGCCACTTCACTATTGAGCTGGTTAATAGCGCTTCCGACACCGACACCAGCAGCACCAGCAGCGATCGCCATCGGTGCTGTAACGTTGGAGATGCCCGAAGCGCACAAAACTGGCACGGAGACAGCACGGGAAATTTCGTAAGCTGCTGCCAAGGTGGGAGCAGCTTTTTCAATCAATCCCAGTGTTCCGGCGTGGGTGGGGCTGCTGCTGGTGCCTCCTTCAGTTTGGATAATATCAGCACCAGCTTTTACTAACGCTTCTGCCAACTGCACTTGCTGGTCTAGCTCTAGAATGTGGGGAACGGTGACAGACAGGGTAATTTCCGGCAGGAGCGATCGCGTCTTTTTGGTCAACGCCATCACTTCCGCAGCTTCAAACCGCCGTCCCTGAGCATAAAAACTATCAAAGTTGCCGATTTCAATCAAGTCAGCTCCTGCTGCAACAGCTTTCACAAACAGCTCCGGCTCTACCGCAGATACACAGATTGGCAAATCTGTCAATTGCCGAACCATCCGCACTAAGTCGGGGTCAGCAGCAATATCCAAGAAGGTAGCGCCGCCCAGAGTTGCAGCCTTGACGGTAGTAGCAACAGAAGAGAAATCAAAGTTATTCAAGCCAGTGATAATTTTTAAGACGTTGCCTTGCTCAAAAGCACGGTGTAGAGTAGTATTCATGGTCATAAGCCCTATTTGGCTCGCTAATTTTTCATAATTCATTGTACAGACCAGATCGATATGGTCTCTACTTTTAAACTGATTAGGTACTTCCTCCGATGGTTGTGCATTTGCAAGGTGTAGCAATACCATCAAACAACAAAGCGCTAAGAGAGCTTTTTCCCAAAACCGGGATCTAGACTAGGAGCATAGTGCAGATACTACCCTCCTCCAGCCAGTGACGAGCCATGAATTTCCCTCCCACCAATTTGTCAACTTTTCACTCCGATGTTCTGGCACAGACTGAACTGGGTCAGCTGTGCGGTTCGGAACAGAGGTTTCGCGATCGCTACGAGATCCTGCGGATGCTGGGTAGAGGTGGCTTTGGTGTCACCTTTTTAGCGAGGGATGCAACACTCCCTGGACAGCCGTTGTGCGTGATCAAGCAGCTGTGTCCGAAGTTTAGCGATCCGGCTGGCTTAAAAACGGCGCAGAAACGCTTTGAGCAAGAGGCGAAAACTCTTAGCAAACTGGGAAGCCATTCTCAGGTTCCCATGCTACTAGACTATTTTATAGAAGAGGGAGAATTTTATCTAGTTCAGGAATATATTCGAGGTCATACCCTGGCTAGACTGGTGAGGCGTGGTGGTTCGATAACTGAAGAGGGGGTGAAACAATTCCTCCGTCAGATTTTGCCATTGTTGCAGTACATCCACCGCAATAACGTAATTCATCGCGATATTAAGCCCCAGAACATCATCCGCTGTCAGGACGATGGTAGGCTGGTGTTGATTGACTTCGGAGCTGTCAAAGAGGAAATTTCCCAGTTAGGGCAATCTGGTGTGAAAGGGTCAACTACCCAGTTCATCGGGACAGTTGGGTTTGCGCCACCGGAACAATTTTCTCTGCGACCAGTTTATGCCAGCGATATATACGCACTGGGCGTAACGTGCCTTTACTTGTTGACTGGCAAAGCGCCGTTGGAGTTTGAAAGCGATCGCGCCACAGGTGAGATTCAGTGGCAGAATACAGTGGTAGTCTCGCAAGAGTTTGCCCGAATTCTCAACAAAATGCTGAAAATCTCTCTAAAAGAGCGCTTTCAGTCTGCTGGAGCGATTATGCTGGCATTTGGTTGGGAAGCGCAAGACAATTTATCCCAGTTTATGACAACTGTGCGCCGTCCAGAAAAAAGCCCAGTTGAGAATCAACCGGAAGCGAGTCCACCAGATTATATTCCTCCCACCGCCCGAACTGCGATCGCGCTGCGAGATTGGAAAGCGAGATTGCAGGCAAAACAAAGGCACCAAAGAAGAAGCGATCGCGGTACACTTAGCAGTTCTGGTAATTCTCGTTAAAGCTGCGTACGGCTGGCATTCTCCACCCTTGGAAAATGATATCGTGTCCGGCAAATTGCCCTTAAGAAGAGAACCCCACTAAAACCTGCGGCTTTAGTGGGGTTCTGATTCCAGGGTGTGGGCTAATTAACCGGACAGGAAATCCAATTTATGGGGGTTGGGGATATCCTATCTATAATCCTGCCTTTGAATATCTCGCAAACGTGCTTCAGGACGCTTAAAACGATCCAATTGACTTTCAAAGAAAGCTCGATTTGCTTGCAGATGCTTTGGATTTGGGTCGTCTAAAGGATAGAGAAGGGCAGTTCGCAACGCTTGAATTACAGCGGAAGTAACGCAGTACATTGAACGTTGAAAAGTGATACCAAGCTGGATTAACATATCATCTTCACCGCGACAGTGTTGACGATAGTAATCTTTGAGATAGTCAGGGAGAAAATGCAGCATATCCTGCATTAACAATGTTGGCGGAATCCCAGCTGTACCTACGGGAAATACATCAGCATAGAGAATTCCGTAATGGAAGTCTTTTTGCTCTTCAGGTACTTGCTTAGCTTGAGCGTTGTAAGACTTCGTACCCCGGAAAGGCGCGGTGCGGTAAAAAACAGCTTCCACATAAGGTAACGCTGCTTCATATAACCACATAAAACCCTTTGATTTTGGAATAATTTCGTACTTTTGTCCACGAATATAAACGTGGTGGTAGATGGGACGGCCTGCTATGGCAAAAATACCATTTACCAGAAAATTCATCGCATCCGGTACACCTTTAAATCCGCCTTCATCATAGATATCGGACATTTCAAAGAAAACCGGAGCCATCACCTCCCAGAACAAGCCTAGATTACTGTAATAGGACATTTGCCGCACCTGTTCCAAGAACATATCTGGAAACAGCTTATAAAGTCCCAACATTGCCGGATTACCCTGGAAATAAGCCTTAATTGCCCTATCAGCATTTGCTTTGTATTCTTCAGAGTCCAGGTAGGCATCAAATTGTCCCCAACCCATATCTCTACCGTGCCAAAGCATAGCTTGCATACAAGCTTCGGCAAACTCCATGTTTACTCTGTCATGCCATAAGTGGTGAAACAACTTAGGCATTTTTTTATTGAGTTCACCTTTTTCGATAAACTCCAAAAGTTCCGGATGTGCAGTAGCTTCCCCACGCCATATCCGCAGATCCGCATCATCACCAGCGTAGTGATTATGCAGTTCTAAATACTCTTTTGGGATAAAGTATTTAAAGAAAGGAAACGGCTCTAAAAACACCCTTTCAGCAATATAAAGTAAGTCCCGCCAGTAGAAATCCATCGGCACAGCATAAGCCTTATAAATGCCGATGATTTGCATCAAATTTTCCGGCGTGTCAGGTAGCATGGCACCGCCAGCTTCCAGACGATGAATTATAGGTGCAAATTCATGCCGCGAAGGAGGTAACTTTGTTGTGGGTTTAGGAGGAGTTTGTACCATTTTCAGTTCCTTTAAATAAATTGCCGTATTTATTCGATAATTCTTTGAAAAACTACTTTTCTGTCCTCTGCGTACTCTCTTGCCTCTGCGGTTAATTAATCCTCACTTGTCAACTTTTGGCGTAAGTCAATTGCATGAAAAATACTCAAAACATCATGCGTCCAAGTTGGCAGTATCAGTGTCATGACAATTTCTTCTAGACTGTGAATCGTGCCAACAATACAAGTCAGCCATAAAGTAATTCCTGCGTAATCAAAACCAAACAGCGCCACTGTAGCAATGAAAAGAGTGATTCCCCAAAACTTGGCTGAATAAGTGTGATAGCTGGCGGGTTTTCCATACTTCACCAAATTAACCAACCACCAGGTTAACTGAGCAACAAGCACCATCAACAACGGGACGCGAAAGTTAATGAAAATATCGGGGTGTACTAACCACGCACTAGCGACTATAGAACCGTAAAGACAATTATCAGCCCAACCATCAGCTTGACGTAGTTTAGCATTGCTGACACCTAATTTTCTAGCAATGATGCCATCGAAAATATCTGATAGAAATGCTGCTACAAAACCGACGAGAAACCAAATGCTTGTTTTGCCATCAATTGCATCCCATAAAAGGAAGGGAGCAATAATAGCGCGAAAGGCTACAAGTACCCCAGGAAGAGATTCAAAAAAACGGTTATTGTTTTGTTGTAATTGGGGCGAAGGTGTCATAAGAGGAATGAACGGCGTTAGCGAAGCCATGCGCGTTAGCGCTTTAGCCATGCGCGTTAGCGCTTTAGACGCAAAGAACGGAAAGGGAAGGTAAGAAGAAGTTAGTTTCCTTGAGGAATGAAACACAACACAAGTTATGGATTTGTTGGGTTTGATTCCTCAAGTACAACTACAACTATTTTTAACCGAACCGTACTGCGGTGGGTGTTGCCCAGCTTGGGTTTAATTTTTGACAGCTACTTGCACGTTGTTAGTAGCGGTAATTGTGGCACCCATTGCAGTTGTTGTGGTTTCAGTTAAGCGTACTAGCCAAGCGGGTTGCAATCCTAAAAAGAAAATCAGGGCTGCTAATACTAACGCTGGCGTGCGTTCTACCCATTGCACTTTTGGATAGTATGCGGTGCTGTTGTCTAGTTTGCCGAAACAGGTGCGATTGAGCAGAATCACGAAGTAAACTGCTGTTAAACCGCTACAGAGGACACAAACTAGGGTAGGGATGGGGAAAGCAGAGAAACTGCCCTGAAGTACCAAAAATTCAGCGATGAATCCGACTAAACCGGGGATACCAGCACTTGCCATTCCGCCCAACACTAGCAAACCAGTTGTGAAAGGTAAACCTCTTTGGGGACTCAGCAAGCCATTGAGGACATCTAAATCGCGGGTGCCGACTTTGGTTTCGACGATGCCGACTAGGTGAAAGAGGATTGCTAAGATTAAGCCGTGGCTAAACATTTGTAAGACGGCACCGAGTAGGGAGAGAGGTGTGGCGGCGGCGGCGGCTAAGAGGATGTAGCCCATATGTCCGATGGAACTATAGGCTACCATACGTTTGATATCTTTTTGCGCGATCGCACTCAGCGCTCCATAAGCTGCACTAAATGCTCCGATAATCGCTAAACCAGGCGCTACAGTTACCCAAGCTTCCGGAAACATCCCCAAACCAAATCGCACTAAACCGTAAGTTCCCAATTTTGCCAGTACGCCTCCTAAAAGAATCGCTATGGGTGGGGAAGCTTCAACGTAGGCATCTGGCAACCAAGTATGCAGAGGAACTAAGGGGATTTTGATGCCGAAACCTACTAAGAGCATTGTCAGTAGAATCAGCTGGGTATTTAAGGATAAACCTTGGGTAACTAGAGGATTGTAATCAAAGTTGGGAGCGTTACCTAGCCAGGTTACACCTAAGAATGCCGCCAAAATCAAAATTCCGGAAACAGCGGTGTAGATAAGGAACTTCATGGCTGCATAGCCGCGTTTTTGGGTTCCCCCCCAGATGGCAATTAACAGGTACAGGGGGATAAGTTCCAACTCGTAGAACAAGACGAATAGCATCAAGTTCTGGGAGAGGAA
This sequence comes from Trichocoleus sp. FACHB-6, assembly GCF_014695815.1. NCBI lineage: Bacteria > Bacillati > Cyanobacteriota > Cyanophyceae > Leptolyngbyales > Trichocoleusaceae > Trichocoleus > Trichocoleus sp. FACHB-6. The sequence goes on along the minus strand of NZ_JACJOY010000084.1, from coordinate 6,805 downwards.
GGCTCCGGCAATTCCCGCACTTACTAGCAAAATTAAAGAGTAATAAAGACGGGGGCGAGTAATTTGTTCTGAGGTACTGTAAATAACAATCCACGTCAGCAGACTATTTAACGCCAGTAGCGGTACAGACAAACCATCAACGCCGAGGCTGTAATTCAAGCCTAGAGTTTCAATCCAGGGTATAAATTCCGAGAACTGGAAACCTGCATTACTAATGTTGAATTGGGTAAGCAGAAAAAGTGTCCAGACTATAACACCACTGGCAATACTCAAAGCCAGCAGACGGGCGCGATTAGCAGATAAGTTAGGCAAAAATCCAACAATGGCGGCACCTAAAAATGGCAACCAAATTAAACTGCTGAGCATAGTTAATTCTTAGTTGTTAGTTTCTCGTTCCCTGGGGACGCAATGCTAGAGGGTATTACAGGAGGCGACCGCCTCCTGTAGGCTTCGCAGGTTCAGCCTGGAAGAGATTATGTGTTGGCGAAGACGAGGGAAAGATGAGAGAGGAAAGGCCAAGATAAAAGCATTCCCATCACAACTATTCCCAGTAAGATAGTTAGCGCGTAGGATTGGGAGCGTCCGGAGGTGCTGTATTTCAAGCTTTCGCCACCGAAAATAGAAGCAAAGCCGACAAGGTTAACTAAGCCATCAACTAAGTAGCGGTCAACGATGTCGATGATGCGGGAAACCAGGTCAACTCCGAATACAATACTCAGGCGGTAAATTTTGGCTGTATAAAAGTCGTATGCGAAAAGGTCTTGTAGGGGTTTCCAAGGAAGTTGAACGGGTTTTTGCCACATTCCACCCAGGTAAATGACACCGCTGATACTGCTACCAAAGATGCTAGACCAAATCAGCATGAGGGCGACATCTTTATTTAAGGTTGCCCAAGTGGGAAGTAATGACAAGCTTTCCAAGACTAAGGGCAGGTGGAGGGCAAAGGCTAGCAAAACTATCATAGGGAAAGTTATAGGCCAAAATGCTTCAGGCGATCGCACTGTCATTTTATTTGGTTTACCGCCAAAAATTAGCCCAAATACTCTGGTTAAGCTGAAGGCTGTTAAAGCATTAACTACGACTACTAAACCGACTAGCCAAGGTTTAGTCGCCCACAAACCATCTGCTAATTCCACCAACGCCCAAAAACTGCCAAGGGGTGGAAATGCGATTAATCCCAGCGTACCGACTATAAAAGCTAAACCGGATATGGGACGACGCGACCACAAACCGCCGAGTTGGGTTAAATCTTGGGTGATATTGTTCCAAATTATCGCGCCGACGCTCATTACTAAAAGCGCCATTGCCACAGCATGAGTCAAGACCAACAATAACGCGGCATTGTCTTGTCCGCTACCTACGGCGATAAACACCAATCCCATGTATGCACTGACAGAATAGGATAAGGCGCGTTTGATGTCAATTTGCGCGATCGCAATTGCCGAAGCACCTACCGCCGTCACTGCACCAATTAGCACTGTTGCGGACAAAACCAGAGGCGACAGCGCTAATACTGGTTGCAGCTTAATCAATACCCAAGCACCAGTCGCTACCACTACCGAGTTCCGTAAAATTGTGCTGGGAATAGGGCCTTCCATCGCCTCATCCAGCCACAAATGCAACGGAAATTGAGCGCATTTGCCCATCGGGCCTGCAATTAAAGCTAAACCTAGTAAAGCGGCAACTTTTGGGTCTAAATTCGCAGTCTTTGCCCACTCTGCTAGTTCAGAATAATCCCAAGTTCCGGCCAAGGGTAACAATGCAATCACCCCCATCAGCAGCAGTAAGTCTCCCACCCGCTTAGTTAGGAAAGCATCTCTAGCACCTGTCACCACCAACGACTGACTAAACCAAAGCCCCACTAATAGATAAGTACCCAGTGTGAGGATTTCGAGAATCACATAGCTAAAGAATAAGGAGTTACACAAGGCTAAAGCGCACATTCCTGCCTCAAACAGTCCCAGCAAGGCATAAAAACGCGCCCAACCCCAATCCATCTCCATGTAACCGATAGCGTATATCTGCGCTAGCACGTTCAGCCCAGTCACCAGAACTATTGCTCCGATATTAATCGGTGAGATTTCGATGGGACAGGTTAAATTTAAACCAGCTGCATTGAGCCACGTAAATGATATCTCTTGTACTGGCTGATTCCAGATGGCTTGCAGAGTAAGCAATCCATGAATAAAGGCCAACAAAGTCATCAATAAGTTAATGTAACCAGCTGGCCGTGGCCCTGTGCTACGGATTATACCGGGCGACCAAAACACTGATGAAATGGCACCGATTAAGGCATAGCAAGGGACTAACCAAATGGTATCGACGAGGAACTGAACCATTGGAACTAACTACCTGTAAGATTGCCGCAAAGTCAGGGACGATGAAAACTTACCCCAATACTTCCCCGGTACTTGAGGGATTGGAGCGATCGCAAATTCATTATTTTTTAATGGTTTTGTTTAGCTTAATCTTTTAACAGTCAAAAGGGAACTGCTGAATTAGAAAATTAAGCGATAAAACCTCTAACTGAAACTTATATAACTCGGCTACTTGGTTGGGTTATTGAGTCCATAAATCAGTGTTGATCAATCATCTCTATAATAACCATAGATTAATCTCTATACATGAAGATTTATTAATTTTGAAAATGATGCACGTAGGGGGGATCAATACTACGGAGGTTGGGTTAAGGCTTCTGTACCCAACGCCCAAAAGCAGACGTTGGGCTTCGCTTTCCCACGCAGCCAACCTACAATTATTCTTAACGGCAACGGTATGGGGTTCGCCTCTACTTCTCTAGTGGATAATTAATGGCGCTTGTTGCTGACCATTCCCACATTGAACCAGCATAATTTTTTACATTTGTAAAGCCTAAATCAGCGAGTACCGCGACAAAAAAAGCCGAACGAATACCGCCTGTGCAATAAGCAGCAATGGGACGGCTGCTTTCAATTCCTAAGTTTTCTAACTTATCCATAATTTGGTCGCGAGGGAGCAAATTACCATCTTTATCTAACAAATCTTTAAAATAAAAATGCACAGCACCAGGAATATGTCCTCCCCGCTGTTCCCCGTAAGGGGTAGAGCCTGTATATTCTCGTAGTTCGCGGGTATCAATTATGATAAAATTTTGGTGGGAAAGACTGGCTTTAATTTCATCGCGGTGAATTTCCCACAATCCGGTTCGCTGTACAACAAAATCCCCATCTTGATTGTGACTAAATCCCCAAGTAGTCGGAACGCCCACCTTCACAAGCGCTGAATATCCACCATCTACAAAAGCGGCTTGAGAATGTCCCAGAGTCCGTAACATCCAAACAATGCGCCCTTCTTCCCCAAAATTGTGAGCTGGATTGCCAATTACAATGACAGGTTTATGATTAAAAATACCTAGAGTGCCAAGTTGTTGTTCCAGAACATTTATATTATCAATTAGTTTTCCCTTGTCAGGCAATTTTGGTTGCGAAAATTGCTGCCAAGTAACATGAACAGCCCCCGCTATATGCCCAAGTAAATAGGCAATTTGATTGCGAACATCCAAAATAATAGCATCTTCTAAAATCAGCTTTTTAGCTTTTTCTGCACTAAGTACCCACTGAAAAGTCATAAAATACCTCTGCGCTAACCTTTGGATTAAAAAAAATCAGCGAAAAGCTAAAATATATTCTGCTGTAATCTGAGGCTGCTCCAATTGAGGAACGTGTCCGCAATTTGCTATCCAGATTAGTTGAGAGTTAGCAATCGCATTCTTAAACTTTTGGGCATCAGCAGTTCCCAACATATCATCAGACTCGCCCCACAAAATCAGCGTCGGCTTGTCAATTCGGGAAATTTTATCGGACAAATCCCAATAACCACCACTTTTAGTAAAACTGCTTGTAGCTTCATGCCAACCAAACATTTCCATGTGCAGCATTGCACATTTAATCGCCTCAATTTCGTTTGGTTTCAAGTTGCCAAAATGACTTCCCCATAACAACGCCTGAACTTTGCGCTGTCGCCAATATTCTACTGCCAGAAAGTCAAAAGGAGGAAAAAGCAACGCGCCTAGAGGAAAGCTACCACTAAAACCCACACTGTTAATTAGAACCAGCTTTTTAACAGCGTGGGGGTAAGTTAGAGTAAAGTCAATTGCTGCTGCACCTCCCATCGAAGCCCCTACTAATATCATTGGCTTTTTGATCAGATTCCAAAAGTAGTAGAGATGACTTTTGATAGCGGCGGGGTTATAAGAAATTCCCTGCACCCGTTCGGTAAAGCCAAACCCCAACAAATCAACCGCCCAGGTTTCATTTTCGGCGGCGAGTAGTGGAAATAGGCGACGAAATTCTAGCACGGAACTATCAAAACCTGGAAGCAATAAAATCGGAGTGCCACCGCTACCCTGATGGACGTAAGCTGTAGCAATCTGCTGCGGTGAAAGGGGTGTTTTGATTGCAGTTCTCTGGATGCTTTGAGCTAGAGCAATTGACTCAGACTCCTGCAACTGCTCAACTTGGGATGGTAGAAAATTGGGGAACATAGGCGGGAATGGGAAATGGGGAATTGAAGATGCGAACTAACTGAATTATTCAGTACACTGCAAAATATGTCATTGTCTGTCCTCCTGCTCCTCTCCCCCTCACACCCTTCTCCCCATGTCAGACTCTTTATCTTTGCGCGATCGCTACCTACAATTAATCGATAAAATTGTTCAAACCACTCTCAAAGGGCAGATCCGCTCTAAAGAGCAGGTTTATAAAATGCTCCTTAAAGAAGTAAGCCTGGGAACCGGCGAAATTTTTGAACGAGCTTTGAGCGAAAGTCTCAGCACGGCCCAGGAACAGGTAGATACTCTAAAAGATGAAATGAAGCTGGCAAAGGCTACTCGTAGCCTGAGGGCGATTCAGACGGTCAAGGGGGAATGGGAACGAGCGCAGTCACAAAATCGGGCGGCGGATGCGATCGCGATCGCGGTGCAACAAATTGTTAAAGCACAAACTGGCGATCGCTTGGCAGCTTTTTTGCAGGTAATAGATCCTAACCAAAAGCAAGTCTTGAGTTTAGCTCAGCTTCAGCAGATAGCATCATTGCTTCAGCAACAAATACAGGAAACCACCAATCCCGAACTTTACCAGGAAGTGCAGCAAATCGCTCAAGGCATCACTCGCGGTTTGGAATCTTGGCAGCGATTGGAAGGACACCTGGTAAGCTGGATTTACGACCAAAGCCGGGGGCCTTTAGGGTTTGAGGGCGCACCCGAACAAAATGGGCCTTGGGCGGTGTGGGCAAAGCAAGTAAATAGCCCGTACCCGCAAGCACTTTTTCAGACTCTTTCCTTAGATCAATCGTTGGCAGAATTTGCCGCAAAACACCCGCCAAATGTCAGTTCCTTAGTTGAGTTAGCGGTGATTTTGCCTTTCTTACAAAGGGGTTTAGTGAACTGGTCTGATAAGCTGATTTACGACTCCAAAGTAGGAGCAAAGCTGTCGATTTCTATATTTCTGACTTTTGCGGTAATTTGGTCTGCGATCGCTAATGGTTTGAATCAAGCGACGAGTCTGAATTCAACTTCACGCGAATCCTTAGTCATGGGTTGTTTTCAAATTACCCTACAAATTTTTCGCACCTTTTCCCAAAGAGAATACTTTCCCCTTTACGGTGGAATTTTCGCCTCGTTTTCTGGTAACTATCTGCGCTCTACCCTGAACTATCTAGATGCACCCCTACGACAAGTAGCCGGAACTCAGGAAAAAGCGCGAATTTTGACATTAATGGGTTATTCCCTACGGGCGCAAGGTCGCTACGATGATGCAATTTTGTTGCATCAACAAGCTGTAGAGATAGCCAGAGATGCAAGCGATCGCGCCTGTGAAATTGCTAATCTCAACCACCTTAGTCGCACCTGCGTAGCTCAAAAAAATTATGGCGAGGCAATTAGCTATAGTCAAAGAGCATTAATTCTCTCGCGTCAGAATGGTGACAGGTTGGGAGAAGCCAACGCTTTAGCTAATCTCGGTTATAGCGAAGTCTTCCAAGCTCAACAAATGGAACGGGTAGAGCCAGAAACTTATGAGTCAGCAATCAACTACTTACAACAAGGGTTGCAGTTGTCGGAAAGATTAGGGGATCGCCAAAGTCAAGCCCTTTGTTACAGCAGTCTTGGTATTGCTCTGTTAGTAGTTGAACAACCCGAAGAAGCCCTGAAAAACCTAGAAAAAGGTTTAGAAGCCGCCATGATTTCCGGGGATTTATACCTACAAGGAATCAACTTGGCATACATAGCGGAAGCTTACTATGGAATAAAAAATTTCAAAAAAGCCATCTTCGCTGCCAGTTTAGGTATGTATTACTTAGAAAGAATTGCCTCTAATCAGTGGCGACAATCGGCGGGATTACTAACAATTTTACAAGGTCAGTTAGGAGCTGAAGCCTTTATAAAAGTAATTCAAGAACATCGCTCTTTACTGGTTCCTGCTATTGGGGTGGATGGATTTGACTACATTCCGGAACTGCTGGAACAATACAAGCAGTCGATGTAGTGAATCAGTCCCTCTTTCTCAGGCGGGAGCCTGAATGCTAAGAGGCTTCCACCTCCAGTAGAAAGCTCCAGATCCTCTTAACAGAGATTCCCAAAAAAAAAGCGCCCCCTATGGGAGCGCTTTTTGAGCTAGAAAAACTAGCGATTAACCATTGATGCTAGGAGCAACCAGAGCAACTGGGGTGGACTCACCTGCTGCCAAGTCGAGAGGGAAGTTGTGAGCGTTACGCTCGTGCATTACTTCCATACCCAGGTTGGCGCGGTTGATTACATCAGCCCAGGTGT
>NZ_JACJOY010000083.1:0-15874 GCF_014695815.1 Trichocoleus sp. FACHB-6 | reverse complement strand
GGCTAACTTGGAAAACCTTTGTTAGTTCTTCAACTTTTACCCCTTGATTGGCTAAAATTATACAATGCGCTCTTTGACGCACCTGATGATGTCGGCTTTGGTGATAAATTCGCTCCACTAATTTAGCTGAAAGGGAATTTACTTCTCGAAGGAATATCATCTTTAACATGAATTAATACATAACTTCTTAATCTTAATGTATTTTATTACTTATTTGTGTAACTAATTCTGTCCAACTACTTACCAAGTTGCTACGGGGTGATGATTAAAAGCCTCCACCACCATCATCATCTTGCCACCCAGGGCAGTGGTCTGCTCTTTGAGGACTTTGAGTTTACGCCTGAGGGCTTCCAAGGTTGAACCATCAGCAATCCCAAGGGCAGTGAAGTTTTGCTGTACTAATTCCCATCCTTGTGGTGTGGGCAATCCCGTTTTTTTTGACTGCATCCTTTGCATAACTTGCTCAAACACCTGAGCAAATAGACAAGCAGGTAAAGTTCTCAGTCGCTTCGAGATAGCTTGCTTCGACACGCTCAGGGGTTCAACCCACAGCAAGCCCTCAGACTCTAACACCCTCAGGATTTCGCTTCAGCCGGGAATTTGACGATAGACCAGACTGACTACAACTGCCATCATTACGGGTAAGGTGAGCAGACGGTCGCGCAGTTTCTTCTCCCCTTGAGCAAGACGCAGAGGCTTAAAGCTGCCAGGATTGAGCAGGGAGAACAACTGTTGTTCAATTTGTGCAATTGGAAGGGCTGGAAGCTGGGTTTGACGGCGATGAGCCGGGTTGCCCCAGGTGGAGGGACGCTTTTGACTCATAAAGATGCTTTCCCTAAAGGCTCAAATATCTAGTTTTAAACTTTTCCGTAGCAAGACTACAGGCAAGCGTGAGTTTATGCCAGATGATGTCAACTGTTGAGCCGGGAAAACTCTAGTATGGGAATAACGGGCAATGCTGGAGAGCAACCCGCCGCCAGGTGATGTCAAGCTATGGATGCCAGGTACCTACCTCTGGTTAGCTGATCACATAGACAGCCCCTACCTAGAAGGTTCACGCATTGGAAACTGGTGGGGGCAGCTCTATTGCAATTTTTACCTATATACCGCCTTTGATTACTCCTGCTAACCCCAAGACATCATCTGGCATAAACTCAACTCACTTTACTAGGAAGGCGAGTAACTTTTGTATTCACACACACTCTTCGTGTTGCCTAGCCCCTCCTTCGTATGTTCTGACCTTGCAGGTGGCTAGCGCCTTCCTTTTTTCTTTACACCACTGTTAATCTTCCAAGGTAACGTTCTTTAAGTTGACACCAATGGGCATTGCCATGCCCCTACTTTTGTTTTGGGAAGGTAGATAAAAACTATCTATCTGTTAAGCCCCTTTCCGTTGCGGGGATAGGTTGGGGAGAGGTTCTTCGCTAATATAAAGCATGGGTTATCTTAGGCTAATTAAATCGACACATGACGACACCGCCAGATCCTCGCCAGTCAAACTTACCGACAAACGCCCCCGATAGTCCGAATGGGAAAATTTCCCCTGAAAACAACCAACTTCCTCAGATGCGATCGCCCTCCGCTGAGGCGCAAACTCAATATGAGCAACAATTGGCTAAAATGCCGCGAAGTCTTCTACTCAACAAACAAACTCCCTCTATTCCCCTAGTATCGCCAATTATCTTGATGGCGATCGCTCTGGTTGTCGTTGGGTTATCTATCAATAATTTCTGGATCGGTATATCGGGGGCGCTTGTCGGCGGGTTGATTTCCCTGCGCGTGCTGTGGATTGGTTCCCAACCACTGCTGGATGAGTTGGTGCCAGCAAAACAGCGCTCAATCATAGTAGCTGTTGTGGGAGTAATAGTATCGATTTTCGCTTTACTCAAGTTTACTGGTATCAACCAACGCATTAATGAATGGGCGAACCAGCAAAAATGGGACGAAATTGGATCTCTGGCAGAATGGACTGGTGCTGTCGGGCAAATTTTCATTGCCGTTTTAGCTGTATATGTAGCGTGGCGACAATATATTATTTCCAGAGATTTGACGATTAAGCAAAACGAACTCACTGCTCAGCAAAATATTATTACCCAGCAGCAAACAATTGATACTTATTTTCAGGGGATCTCTGACTTAGTATTAGATGAAGAAGGGCTTCTAGAAGATTGGCCTCAAGAGCGGTTACTCGCTGAAGGACGCACCGCCGCTATTCTTAGCAGTGTAGACTCTAGTGGGAAATCGAAAATTCTCCGTTTCTTGTCAACCTCGAAATTGCTTACTCCCCTAGAACGCGATCGCCGCTTAGGAAGAGCCATTTTTGATGGTGCTGGAGGTTATGCTGAAGATCGCGTCAACGGTGTGCGTGTCATCGATTTGGGCGTGATGTTGGCTAAGGCAGATTTGTCTAATACAGATCTGCGCCGCACCGACTTAAGCGAAGCTAATCTCATCGGTGCCAATTTAAGCAACTGCGATTTAGTCAAAGCTAACCTGTCTCGTGCTATTTTGTACGGAGCTAATCTTGCTGGTGCTGACTTTAAAGCTACCCGCTTGTTTTACGGATCAGTGGAGACCGCCACCCCGCGCAGTCACACTCAACCCCCCTACCCTAATTACAGAACTGGCATTTTTACTGGCGCTGTCGTAGAAAATGCTGATTTCACAGGTGTACAGCAACTCTCGGAAGAACAGCGTCAATACTGTTGTGCTTGGGGAGGCGAGGAAACTAGATCCACAATTCCGGGCGGTTGTGAAGGTATTCCCAATAAATTAGAGGCTAGTATCTAAAAATGGAAAAAAAATCTTCTCTTTTTCTTTTCATTTGAAGGTTAAAAAAATGTTTTTTTGTAGCAACTTTTACTATACTTTTTCTACCTATTGACGTATACTTTAATCATGGAAATCTATGGGTTAATCTCTATAGCTAATATTTCCATTATTAAAAAAAACATATTATTTTTAATTAATGAAACCTATAATACCAGAAAAAAGTTCTTTTTTCTGAGAAAATTTTAAGAGTTGTTTCTGTCAAAAGGCGAGATGCCTAATAATCAATGAAACCAAAGTATTCTTTGGTAATTCCGGTGTACAACGAAGAAAACACTCTGCCGGAACTGTATCGACGAATAAGTGAGTTAATGGAGCGGTTGGATGACCAGGCGGAGCTAATTCTAGTCAACGATGGTAGTAAAGATCGGTCTTTAGAACTGCTGCGAGATTTGCATGAAAGAGATCCGCGAGTTTGCTATCTCAGCTTGGCACGTAACTTTGGACACCAAATCGCCGTAACAGCTGGTTTAAATTATGTCCGGGGTGAAGTAATAGTTATCCTTGATGCTGACTTACAAGATCCGCCAGAGTTAATTCCTGACATGGTGGAAAAGTGGCGACAAGGCTATCATGTGGTTTATGCTAAGCGTACCCAACGCCAGAAAGAAAGCTGGTTTAAACGCTTTACAGCTTACATCTTTTATCGCCTTCTCAAGCAGTTAGCTGATGTAGACATTCCCACGGACACGGGGGATTTTTGTTTGATGGATAGGCAAGTAGTGGATGTACTTAATTCTATGCCAGAACGCGATCGCTACATTCGAGGAATGCGCTCTTGGATTGGCTTCCAACAAACAGCTGTATACTTTCAGCGTCATCCTCGTTTCGCTGGTGAAGTAAAGTACACCTTCAGCAAATCTTTGTCTTTGGCAATAAATGGTTTAGTGTCCTTTTCTAAAGTACCGTTGCGAATTTCCACCTATGTAGGCTTACTCGCCGCTGTTGCCGCAATTTTCATGGGTTTGCTAGTTATTTATTGGCGGATTTTCGTCCCCCAATCGCCTTTAACTGGGTTCACGATTATTCTGGTTGCTATTTTCTTTTTAGGTGCTGTACAGCTGGTAAGTATCGGCATTCTAGGGGAATACATTGGACGAATTTACGAAGAAGTTAAAGGCAGACCGCTTTACACTCTTTCCGAAGTAGGTGGTTTTCATAATGTAGCGAGTCGGAAGTAGCAAGTGGAAGCTTTTAAAAGGCAAATATTTTAAATCAATTCCAGTGTTGATAAGTAGATGGAGCTAATTATTTGTAGGATGGGTAGAGTGTCAGCGAAACCCATGTCAATGTTGGGTGAGGTTTCTCAACCCAACCTACATTACTGGTTTATAGCTAATCTGCGGAGTGTGGGTTTAAACTAAAACTGTCTGCCCAGTTTCTGCTGAACGACGGGCAGCATCCGCAACTTTGAGGGCATATAAACTAGCTTCTGGGGTTACATATAGGGGGGTGCCTTCAATTAGATAATCTAAAACCATGCCAGTATCTTTAGCAAATAAACCCCGTCGTCCTCCCACTTCAATTGGCGTTGTTTCATCGTCCTTTATCAGCTTCCCTTCATCTCCATCAAACATTAATCCTCCCTGTTCGCCGTGAACCTCAAAACTTCGTGATGGTTGCCAGAGATTTTCCCCTTTTCCATAAACTACCTCTGCAACAACGCCGCTGGTAAACTTTAGCTGGGCTGTGCAAAGACAGGATTTGTAGAATGGGGGCTCTTGACTGGAGAATTGGAAGGATTTCCTAATTTCTAATCCCTCTTCCCTAGTTTCCAATTCGCCCCAAAATCTGGCTTGACAGCTGACAGTGGCTACGGTGCCAAACAAATCTGTCAAACGGTGGATGCGGGAAAGTGCGCCACTAAAGGGAAAGCCAAATAGTTCTGGGTGATATGTCCAGCGTTGGGGTGCTGGACGTTGGGGATTGATGGTGCTGTAACGGGCGTAAAAAACTTCTCCAATTTGAGGTAAGGTTTGTCGCAGTGCTTGATGCAATCCGCCGAGTAGTTCTATATGTTCGACGTGCAGGAGTTGGTTTTTTTCTTTTGAAGAGGCGATCGCTTCTTCTGCAACGTCAACTTCTAAGGCGAGGGGATACTCGACGACTACGTGTTTACCTGCGTTAAGTGCTGTAAGCGCGATCGCACCATGATTTTGATTCACGGTGCAGATTATCACCATATCCACATCTTCACGACAAACTAACTCTTCCCAAGATGAGATGGCAAGGCAAGAGTAAGTTTGACTGAATTCCTCTGTTTGTTCTGGCGTATGCCCAGCAACTGCTACCAGATGGGCGCGTTCTTCAGATTGCAACGTTTGCGCCCGTAGTTTAGCAGCAAATCCGGTTCCCACCAGCGCCACACGTATCGGGAGCTTACTAGACCAAACAGGATGAGAGACTGATGTTGCCATTGTCAATTAGGCGCGATCGCTAATACAGTAAAATATTCCCAAATCACTATTATTTGACTTCTTCATAACTGCCTTTTATGTAACTATTAATTGTTATTATTAATTCCATATATAATCCCCTCTAATCTATTCACCCTAAAAATATATTTGGATATTCAGGATAAAGTGTTAACTGAACATAGTATCACTGGTGTAGCATAACACTGATAAATATAAGTAATTAGGATGGAACCGAAAAAGTTTATTACGAATACCATTCACACTATTTATTGATTTGGTGTAAAAGATTCTGATTTTTCCCGTAGTATCAGAAAGGAAGTGAACCCAGCAAGCAGACCTTTGCATGAGCGAAGTGAGCTGGAAGGGTCGCTCTACAAATTTCTAGTGCCATTTCGACTAAGTGAGAGGAACGCTGCATGGCAACCTATAAGGTTACATTAATCAACGAAGCTGAAGGTCTGGATACCACAATTGATGTAAGCGACGATACCTATATTCTCGACGCTGCCGAAGAGCAAGGCATTGACTTGCCTTACTCCTGTCGGGCTGGTGCTTGCTCTACCTGCGCTGGCAAGATAACTGCGGGTGAAGTCGATCAGTCTGACCAATCTTTCTTGGATGACGATCAGATTGAAGCTGGCTACGTCCTGACTTGCGTGGCTTATCCCAAGTCTGATTGCACCATCATGACCCATCAAGAAGAAGAACTGTATTAATAAGATGAGTCAATGGTCTGTTAAGAGTTGCAAAATTGGAAGGTTTGAACCTTCAAATGTCTACTGACAACTGACTACTGACAATTCATTGTTTTAGGAGGGACACCATAACGAGTGTCCCTCCTAAATTTTTTTCAGGAATTGGGCTGGGTTTGTTGGGATCTATCCTGCCAAAAGGTAATTGACTCGTTGAGAGGTTGAATTTGCGCCCCTGGATAGTAGAAGTTGAGAATCTGTTGACTTGACCAGCCTACTTTAGCCAGATTGAATGCGCCTGTTTGACTCATCCCTACGGCATGCCCTAGTCCACCGCCAACAAAGGCATAACCTTTTACGCTTTTGTCGGCACCATAAATAGGTTGCAGGTAGAACAGAGTGCTGCGGGGTGCCATAAAGGCGCTGCGGACATCATCTTTGTGGATTTCAATCACACCTGTGTCAGTTTGCACCGCTAATTTGAGAATACGTCCTGAAGGGCTTCGCTCCACCACCCGTAACTGCTTAATTGTGTTAAACGGGACAAAAGGAGTCTTTGTTCTCTGGAGATAACGCTTTAAATCCTGGGTAATCTGGACAATAGTGCTAGACCGACTCCAACGAAACCAATTCGCGCCAGTTTCATTAAATCCTTGTTTTAGGTTAATGAACCGCCGGATGTTTTGCTCAGAAGCCAAAGGAAACTGCGACAAGTTCCAAACAGAGTTCGCTGAATCTACTACAATTTGGAGATAGGGGCGATCTGAGCCATTCCAAACATCGCTAAAATGAGCAGTAACGCCGCCAGTGGTACTCGAATAAAGGGCATCCACCAGTTCATTCTGGTAAGTTAGCACTTTGCCTTTGGTAGCTGCGATCGCTTTGTCGGTAGTTGGCACTGTGCCAGTTAGACCTTTATAAACTTGGCAGTGAGTATCGGCACACAATTCATACCCATCCACCGTAAATCGGCGCAAGTTCCGCAAAGCGTAAGTTCGAGCTATAATCGCCTGCGCTTCAGCCGCCGCATACGGCGCACCAGCATCAAGTTCGTGCGGTACCACACCCCGCAGATAAGTTTCTAGGGGTACCTGGTTTACTAGGGTGTAGGTGCCGTAGGCATTTGGTTGCAGTTGCAAGGGGCCCGCGTAGAGAAAACTATTTTTGGCGTTTTTACCTTTTTGAACCTGGATCAGGTTTTTGGCCGCCGTAATCTCCATTTTGTCGCGACTGTACTTAACGCCATTCACGACTAAAGACGTTTTTGGCACCTGTTGCACAATTTGCGTATTCAAAAAGGCAGCTTGATTGCCTTGAGTTTTGAGACTCTGCAACAGCCAGCGGCGCACTAAAGGCGTTTTGTAAACATCTCGTTTTGCCCAAACCTGCCAGCGTTCCGGCTGCGCCACTTCAACTTCAATTCCCTTTGCTTTCCACTGGTTGGCACTGTATTCCGCTGTCTCAAAGCTGCGGTAGCTTCCCAAAACAAGCCTTTCCTCTAGCACTGGATCGGGTAGCGGTTGCATTGTCACTTGCAGCTTGACATTGCTTGCTTGCAGGGTTTGTTGGCGATCGCCTGCATCAAAACGCACAGTTAAGCGATCGCCTGTTGTTGCAGCTAACGTCATTTCATCAGTCGGTTCCTCACCAAACCGCTGCACTACACCTACTTTCAGTTCTACATCTGATTTAGCTGGCGGCGCTCCTGACGCCGCCATGAGTCCTACCAGACAAAACACCGTTAGGACGGTGCTAGACCAGTGGCTCAACCGATTTTCCGCCCCAGCCGGACGAATAAATTTCCGATGGTTCGGCTTGGTCTTTACCAAAATCTGTCTCAAGGTGTAACCCTTTTTTTGCATGAACTATCTGAGGATAGAAGACTTTTTGATAGATGTAACTCTATATTCAGTTTCAAACTAGGTAGCTAGTTGCTCCATCTATTGTGCTAGAAGCAAGGCACAAATGCGAAGGGGATGAGCGAGAATCTTCAGCTTGATTCACAATGGCTGGTTGCAAAACGAAGTCATAATGAGTATGATTTAGAAGGAAGGAACCTAGATGGAGACAGCGACTCGTCCTATGGTAAGGGTTCAAGAGATACCCCTGCGAAAAATTCACCGTCCTCTGCCACGACAAACTGACCCAGCTAAAGTGGCAACTTTGATGCAATCGATTCAACTAATCGGTCAGCAAGAACCCATCGACGTGCTGGAAGTGGATGGAGAATACTATGGTTTTTCAGGTTGTCATAGATTTGAGGCGATTCAGCGTTTAGGTCAAGAAACCATTCGTTGCCGCATCCGCCGCGCACCGCGTTCTGTTCTGAGTATGCACCTAGCCTGAGCATGAAAACGTTCATTGTTCAAGAGTAGCACTACAAGCTTCCATGAATTATGAACCGCGAATATAATCTACACACGCCGTCAGGTGCGCTTTTTTATATTTTCACTACAAGGATCGAGACATAATGACTAGCAAGAATAATTCTTCACGTCTCTACCCAACCAGCATTGACATTGCCCCAGAAACTCGGTCTAAACTGATTGAGCTTCTTAACCAAACCGTGGCAACCACCCTCGACCTAAAAACTCAGGTGAAACAAGCGCACTGGAATGTCAAAGGTATGGATTTTTACCAGTTGCACTTACTTTTTGATGAACTCGCCACTGAGTTAGAAGAATTCATCGATTTGTTTGCCGAAAGGGTGACAGCCTTGGGAGGGTTAGCAATGGGGACAGTTCGCACGGCGGCGAATGTGTCCATGCTGCCAGAGTATCCTTTTGATATTCTCGACGGCAAAGACCATATCACAGCTTTGTCAGACCGCTTTGCACCATACGCCAAATCCCTGCGCCAAAACATTGATGCTTCAGCTGAGTTGGGTGATGCTGATACTGCTGACCTTTACACGGAAGTTTCTCGCGTAATTGATAAGCGGTTGTGGTTCTTAGAAGCACATCTACAAGCTTCAGCAGTAACTTCTACTGCTGCTTTAAAAGAAGTAGTAGCCAGCAACTAACGCCAAATTCACTTTTTTGACACTCCCCTGGCTAAAGCACAGGGGATTCTTCATTCTTAGACTCAGATGAGCCAATCTTCGCAGCAAAATTACACCCAGCTGTTGCAGGACTTAATGCAGCAGGTGGGTATTTCTAGTTTTAAAGCTTTGAGTCGAGAAGCTGGTGTTTCTGAACGACAGGTGAAGCATCTGCGGTTGGGAGAAGTGTCCCAGATGCGGGTAGAAACACTCTTCAAGATTAGTCAAGTGCTGCAAGTGTCGGTAAGCGAGTTACTGACAATTTTTGGGAAAATGAAGGGGCTGGGGACTGGGGACTGGGGGCTGGGGACTGGGAATGCGCCAAAGGTAGAGGAAGTGCTGAAGCAGGAGTACCAAGTTCTTTTGGCGCAGATGGAGCAGCAGCGGGAGACTTTGCTACTGGAATTTCAACACTCAAGCCTGCAAATTTTGGAATCTTTTTTAGTATATTGGCCTACAGCTGCTAATAAAGCCAAGGAAAATCCTCAGATGGCGGCGGTGCAATTACTGCCTTTGGTACGTCCGGTGGAAAAGCTGCTGGCTGCGTGGGGAGTGGAAGCGATTGCATCTGTCGGTGCAGAATTACCTTACGACCAAAAGCTACATCAACTTATCGAAGGAACCGCCCAACCAGGGGAAATGGTGAAAGTACGTAACATCGGCTACCGCCAAGGAGAGAAACTTCTGCACCGCGCCAAAGTCAGTGCTATTTCTAAAGCATGAGCCTACTAAGCTGACTACACTCAAAACCACGCAACACCAAGCGCTCTATGAATCTCCCGTTTGGCTGATGAATCTCCTGTATAGATTTGTTGCACTGATAAGAGTGACTATCTCTGGAGAACACAACAATTATGCGTCCTTTAAACATAGGTTTAACAGAAGAGCAGCGTCAAGGCGTGACGGATTTATTAAATAAGGATCTGTCGGATGCTTACCTGCTATTGATCAAAACCAAAAAATACCATTGGGATGTTGTCGGGCCTCAGTTCCGCTCCCTGCACCAACTGTGGGAAGAACACTATACCGCATTGACGGAAAGCATTGATGCGATCGCTGAGCGAGTTCGCGCCTTGGGCGGTTATCCCGTAGGAACGGCAGAAGGCTTCCTGAAGTACGCTTCTCTTAAAGAAGATCCGGGTACTCTTCCCAACGCCTTTCATATGGTAGAAAACCTTGTGTCAGATCACGAGCAAGTTATCCGCAATCTGCGCGAACACATCGATCAGTGTGGTGATGACTTCCACGATCAAGGTACAGCTGATTTCCTCACCGGCTTGATGGAACAACATGAGCAAATGGCTTGGATGTTGCGTTCCTTCATCGAAGGTGAATCCATTCAGCCAGACGGCAGACTTTCGGCAGAAGGTCTGAAAGTTCCCGTCAATATGAAGTAATTCATCGGGAAAAGTAGATACTGAGGAGGTAGATTAAGTTCTACCTCCTCAACTTTTTATGCAGCCAGAACTGAGTCCTACTGAAGCAATTAGATTAGCTAAACAAGTAGCAAATTTGCTCCCATCTCCACCACGAATTTATCAGAATCGGGCTGGGTGTGTTGAAAAATGGCCCGATTCCCCTGGTTCGGAAAATATTTTAAGTTTACAGTATGTAGGCGGTACTCCAATTCCCCTTGAGTGCTACCCTAAGATAACCCTTTTTACAATTACCTTTGAAGGCGAAGCTGCTAACAAACAGAATGAGTCGGTCACTTTAATTCAAAAATTAAAGGGCAGGATCTTTTGCCGAAAAAATTCCTCAGTTTCCTCACCTGTGGGAGGGCAAAACGTAGTCTTTGTTTCTCAGTGGGGCGGTAAACATAATTGGTGGTTCCATGTTGCTACAGACCGTCAAGTTCAGTTTATTCTTGAGTCAGGGGATAATTTAATTTCCTACTATGACGGGCCTCCGCATTGCTGAAAGAAACGATAAAATAGTAGGACTTTTGTGGCTAGTTGGCGCTGAATAAAAGAAATCACAATTTATTATTCTACATTTCTATAGCAATCCTATTTGAGTTGTGAGATGCCGTTAATATGAAGTAATTTGGCTAGTGGTAATTGATAATTTTATTACCAATACCAAAAGTATGCCTAGGGTGGGCAATGCTCACCCTACGCAGTATTCAAGCATTGGGGATGTGGAACTTTAGTAGATATCTGGCATTCGTATAGAAAAGAACAATCTGCTACTGAGTGCCTACAGTATGATCCTCCCGGCTTTACTCTTAAGCCTATACAGCGCAGTTACACCAGTTTTACCTCTGCAACCAAATCCGCAGATAATTGTGCAACGTCCAACTTGGAAGCGCATGGACAGACGAGTTACTGTAAGTGTTGCGATCGCGTTAGCCAAGGAAGCAGCAAATAAGCAAAAATCTCCACCCCGCATTTATGCTTATTATGGCCCCTTAGCAGTCGGCGGCAGTCTTGGCGCATGGCCCGATAAACCCGGTTCAGTGCAAACTGGTTACAATACCTGCGGCGCACCCCCTCCCCCAGCGCTGATGAAGAATTGCAATCAACCTATGACGCTGACGACAGTTGTTAATCCCCGTAAGTCTAGAGGAGGCTACACTGTGATTTTTGAATCTAGATGGGGTGAAGCCAACTCCCGTTACAACAGTTGGCAGTTTGATGTAGGCGTAGACCGCCGGGTAACATTTGTGGGTGAAAAGGGAGATGGCTTACCCCCAATGGTGCAGTGATATTAATTTTTCTTTGTGATGCAACATAGGCGATCGCGCCAATTTATTCTTAGGGTTAGGGTGATCGCAGAAAATTGCAGCCGTACCGCCAATATAGCAATTCAAGGGTTAGGTGCGATACATCTGTAGGGACATGGCAATCCCATGTCCCTAACCTTGGTAGACCGAACGTTAGAACCGCGATATATTCCGCCCAACTAAGAAACGCTATCAAGTGAATTGGCAGAAATAGTTAAGCTGGCGAGAAAGGTTGTAGCCAACGTCCAATTTCTTTTTTCAGGAGATTTAGCTCCCGGTATACAATTTCTTGCTTCACCCACTGACCAACAGCATCAAAGGCTGTAAACTCTTTTCCCGATTTCCAGTTGACATCTTGACCTAAAGGTGTCAAATGGCTTCCTGATAGCATCTGCATCGCCACCATTCCCGGAAAGCGGTTTTGCAGCAACTCGCTCAGGACAGTTGTTTGGTCAATATTATCGTTAGTAAATTTAATCAATAAATTGCGGCGAACGCCGTATTTTTGGGCGATGAGATTGTTAGTTTCGACGGGCGAAGGGGTAAACTCGACAGAAAAGGCATTATTAAAATTAAATTGCTCTACAAATGGGATAGCATCGCGTGCGGCGTAGTTATTGAAGGAAATTAGGATATTTCCAGCCCGTTCGACTGGGAAAAGGCTACCGATGAGCAAATGCAGTTTGCAGCCCATGCTGTGTCCGACTCCGTAAATTGGGAGATATCGCCGTCGGAGTAAACCTTTTGAACGCATTTGTTCCAGGGCGCTATCGAAGCTGAGGCGGACATTGCCTGCGATCGCGCTATGATCCAGCGTATTCACAAACGGCGTAGCAATTACCACATAGCCTTCTTTTGCCAACTGTTCGAGTAACCAACGATAAGTTACTTGGGGTGCAGCCGCCACAAATGCGCCCCCAAGAAAATGCACAATTCCTACAGGATGTTGGGGAATTAACACCCAATTACCGGATATTTCTTTCCAGTCCATGAAGCGATATTCGCGTTATTAATACTTCTTCATCTTAAAGCTTGCTTGCCGGAGGTGGGGAGGGATCGCTCTGGTGATAAAAATTGCGCCTATGTTATAAAGCGGTCAATATGACTGAGTTCTCTGTATGCCGCCAATTGATTTTCTAAGAAAGATGAAACCGCGACTGCTCGCTATGGGGGCGATTATGGCGGGTGGAACGTTGGTGTCAGCTGCGCTTGCCGCAAGTAACCCTATCACAGGTACGGCGCTGCTTTCAGGCACACTCGCTATGGCGGGGAGTGTAGCCGGTGGTATCTTTGCGAATGATTTGGGCGATATTGCGAAGGGGCTAGGTGAGAATGAGGAAATTCTCAACGATCGCGAACTAACTCAGGCGGTGGGGTTGGCGATCGCACTCGTCATCTATTCTGTTGCGAAGGACAAGCAATTCTCAGTTCATAAAGCTGCTTTAGAGCGAGTGGCGAAGAAAAGCGTGAACTATTGGCAAACCATTGCGGCAGCTACGGAAGGCGATAAGGACTATGCCGGAGTTCACGAAGCGCAGTTGCCAGAGATTTTTTCTACCAACCCGACAGATTTTTCCAAAGTTAGAGCGTTAGACATACCAACCTGGAAACACGCTCTGGGGTGGTTGAGCAGTGCGGCTGGGGTTCAATTACCAGAGGATGCGATCGCGCACGTTGCTGAGAAACTGCACACCACCTTCCCCAAGGCATTGCGGGAAGTGTTGAAGCATGACGCGAGTAAAGGGGGTCAAGCGTTTTCTGGGATGCTGTTGTTGCTGCTGGGCAATATTACGGCTGCTCTCAAGCCATTGAATTCACAAGGGGATGAAATTGTCAAGCGACTCAAAAGTGTGGCAACAACGCAACAGGTTTGCCAGGTGATGGCGAGGGTAGAGTCTGGAATTCGGACTGACTTAGCGGAGATTAAACGGGTGTTGGAAAGAATTGCAGCCTCCCAAGTCCGGCAGCTACCAGTTCCGGATGATTTCCGGTGGATTATTGACGATAAGACGAAGGGATTTGTCGGGCGGGAATTTGTCTTTGAGGCAATTGAAGAGTTATTCCAGCAGCAGCGCAAAGGCTACTTTATCATCGAAGGCGATCCGGGGATGGGCAAAAGTTCCATCCTGGCAGAATTCGTGCGGCGGAATGATTGCATTGTCTATTTCAACCAGCGCAATGAAGGGATAACGAGCGCTGAACAATTCCTCAGGAGTGTCTGCATCCAGCTCATTGAAGGTTACGGGCTATCCCACTCTAAAGACATCCAACCAGAAAACACGCGCAATAGCAATTTTCTCTCACAGCTACTCAATCAAGTGAGTGGAACGCTGAAGTCGGGTGAACGGTTGGTAATTGCGGTTGATGCCTTGGATGAAGTTGACTTGAGTAGCCAGAGTCCGGGTGCTAACGTCCTCTACCTGCCTGGAGTTTTGCCGGATGGGGTCTACTTTATTGTCACAAAACGACCGCTACCGCCTGACCAACTGCCGTTGCAGGTGAAAGACAAGCGGCTTTTTGATTTGATGCAGTATCCGGCGAGAAACCAAGAAGACGTAGAGGCTTATATTCGACAGCGCATCAATGGTGTAGGGGCGACACATGTGTCGCCCCTACAAGAGTGGGTTAAAAGTCGGGATGCTGATGAGGAGGAATTCGTTTCGACTCTGGTGGAAAAGAGCGAAGGAAACTTCATGTACCTGCGCTATGTGTTGGATGACATTGAGAAAGGCGCATATCCAGATTTAGAGATTCGGGATTTGCCCAGTGACTTGCAAGACTACTATTACAAGCACTGGGAACGGATGGGTATGAATGCCAAGCCGCTGTTTAAAATCAAGATTGTCTATATCCTGTCGGAATCTCCCGTGCCTATCCCGTTTGAGGAGATTGTTGCCATTCTCGAAGCAGACAGTGAGGAGGAGAGAGGATTAGCCGTGAAGGTGCAAGCGATACTCGATGAATGGATGCAGTTTTTACGGGAAGAGGAGAAGTACGGACAGACGTTCTACAGCGTGTATCACAGCAGCTTCCGGGACTTTTTGCGGAATGAGAGGACGGTGAAGCGATCGGGGATAACGCTTCAGGGGATTATTGAAATGATGGCTAATAGTATGTAGCGAGGGGCGGTTGGCAATGGGGAAGTTAGCTGAATCGTTAAACCGCCTGCCCGCAGGAAGTCGGCTATACAGGTTGCAGACAAGACCACAACTGCTGGCGCAGTCTTCTCAGGCTAACCGTTTGTTTGAGTTGCTGACTGATTTTGATTTTATTGAAGCCAAGGTTTCTCATCCTGATATCAAGTTACAGGAGCTAATTGAGAATTACGATTTAGCCTTCGAGCCTCAAGTCTTGATTTCTGAGGAGAAAGCGGAGACTCTAAGATTGATTCAAGGGGCGATTCGACTGTCAGCACACGTTTTGGATGAGAACGAGACGCAACTGGCAGGGCAATTATTGGGGCGATTGATGTCTTTTGAAGTGCCAGAGATTCAGGCGATGCTGGAGCAGGCAAAGCAGTGGAAAGCTGTACCTTGGTTGCGTCCTTTAACATCTAGCTTGATGCCTCCTGATACGCCGTTGCTACGCACCCTCATCGGTCACACCGATAGGGTTACGGCAGTCGCTATCACTCCCAATGGCAAACAGGTGGTATCGGCTTCATCAGATAAAACCCTCAAAGTCTGGAATTTTGAGACTGGGCAAGAACTCAAAACTCTTACAGAGAGTACTGATAAGATATATGAAGTGACAGTGACACCCGATGGTAAATGGGTAATTGCTGGTTTAGCTGACGGTACTCTCAAAATCTGGGATTTAGAAACTAAAGAAGAACTTTTCACCCTAAAACGTCATACCTCGTCTGTAAATGCTCTGGCAGTGACACCTGATGGCAAACGGCTGATTTCTGGTTCAGATAGTGTTTCTGATTCTTGGGACACCCTTCTCAAAGTCTGGGATTTGGAAACTAAAGAGGAACTTTGCACCCTAAAAGGTCATACCTCGTCTGTAAATGCTCTGGCAGTGACACCTGATGGCAAACGGCTGATTTCTGGGTAGTGGTAAATATGTAGTGAAAAGGTAAATATATAAACTAAAACTACTTTCAATTTTCCACTTTGCGGTGGCTATTTATTTGCCTTGGCAAGCGGTTAGTTTGACAATTAGCATA
>NZ_JACJOY010000082.1:0-9638 GCF_014695815.1 Trichocoleus sp. FACHB-6 | reverse complement strand
CTGAGACACTGTCTACAGTTTTTGTCTTCAGCCAGTACAACGCTTGAACTTTTTCTTTTTGTTCCGCCTTCTCAACTTTCAATAAGAGAGCTTTTAAAGTTTCTTCTGTTTCGACTATTTCAATTTTTGTAACTCCTGGCATTTGGAGCTCTTCCTCCCAAAATCTTCTGTCTAAGTGTAGCAAAGTTTAAGGAAATTGATATAACCCCCATTACAAAACCTCCAGAGGCGATCGCTAACGAAGAGGCAGTTCACTTCACTGCTCCTACTCTTCCACCAGACTATCAGAAGCAACCTTCTAATCCTCCCAGCAACCAAAGCCGAAGCGTCAAATCATTTGTTGCTGAATGGTCTGCTAGGGTCGTTACCATAAGGAGAACTGTATAAGTTGATTTTGCTTACATTTAATTACATCCAAGCACCTTTAATCTAGGAGAAAATTAGGAAGTGACTTACGTAATAAAAGAAGGCGATACTTTATCGAAAATTGCTCATGTGTAATATGGTATGGTAATGAAAATGAATCGGGAACGATAGCTGATGACCCAACAAACACAAACCAATATGGTGAGGGATGGTATCAGAATTCGCATTACCTGGAATTGTTACTAAATATACCTAATTAATCTATTCTTAATTTTTAATTCAAACATTCTTAACTAAATTTTACTGTGAGGGATTTATTTAAGCCATAGCCTCAGTTATCCTTCAATCATACTTTGATACGTTTTGAAATTGGTATTAGCAAACCCTCTGACAGAAGATGATTCAAAGCCTACAGATCAACTCCTGCTAGTTTACTAGGGAAAATCTCATGACTCACTTTGGTATTATCTGTCCGGCGGAAACTGGCCATCTCAACACGATGCTCCCCTTAGGTTGCGAACTACAACAACGTGGTCATCGCGTTACTCTTTTCGGATTACTCGACGCTCAACTCCAGACAGTAGCAGCAGGATTGGATTTCTGGGCACTTGGAGAGGCAGAATTTCCAGCAGGAGCATTATCCCAAGCCTTTGCCCAACTAGGGGAACTCAGCGGGTTAGCTGCCCTGCGATATACTATCAGTCTGCTGAAGCAGGGGGCGGCTGTAATCCTCCGAGATGCCCCGCAAGCCATCAAAGAAGCTAATGTAGAAGCACTGCTAGTAGACCAATCTTCACCAGAGGCAGGGACTGTTGCAGACTTCCTAGAGATTCCCTTCATTACCGTGTGCAGTGCTGTGGTGCTAAATCGAGAGGAAACTGTTCCCCCCTTTAACACCCCTTGGAGTTACAATCCCGCCTGGTGGGCACGTCTGCGAAATCGCATGGCTTACTCTTTGCTCAGTCGCATCACGAAACCCATCCGAGAGTTGATAAATGACTATCGCAAAGAATGGAAGTTACCTCTGCACTCTCATCCCAATCAACTCTATTCCCAACTGGCTCAGCTCAGTCAACAGCCGGCTGAATTTGAATTTCCTCGTACTACATTGCCCAAATACTTCCATTTCACCGGGCCTTACCACAACTCAACGGGACGGAAGTCTGTGCCTTTCCCCTATGAGAAATTAACAGGGCAACCGTTGATTTACGCTTCGATGGGAACCTTACAAAATCGTCAGCAGGAGATTTTCCAGCGAATTGCTGAGGCGTGTGTAGGGTTGGATGCTCAGTTGGTGATTTCTCTGGGTGGTTCAGGTAGTCCGGAATCTCTACCAGAATTGCCTGGTTCGCCTCTAGTTGTCAGTTATGCACCTCAACTAGAACTACTCAAAAAAGCAGCACTCACCATTACTCATGCAGGAATGAATACCACTCTGGAATCCCTCACTAATGGAGTACCGATGGTGGCGATTCCGATTGCCAATGACCAACCTGGAATTGCAGCACGTATAGCTTGGACAGGAGCAGGAGAAGTTGTGCCCCGAGCGGGATTGACTGTTTCCAAGCTTCGAGGTGCCATACAACGGGCACTGACTGAAGATTCTTACAAAAACAATGCATCCAGATTACAAGATGCGATCGCTCGCGCTGGTGGAGTCAGTCGAGCCGCCGACATAGTAGAACAGGCGATATCTACAGGAAAGCCAGTCTTGGCTCAAACACAGCAAAAGAACTAACAAAAAAAGACATTATTCGGGAATTTATTCGTCTTTGCACTCGGCAGAAGGAGGAAAACTCCTTTTCTTTTACCCACTTTAATGAATTAGATGGGAATGAATGAAGATGAAAAAACATGTAATGTTTGTTTCGCTTCCTCTACGTGGTCATGCTAATCAAATGATTGCTCTGGCCCAAGAGTTGGTTGCAAGGGGCTACCAAGTCAGTTTTGTTATTTCTGAGGAGGCTAGGGCATGGATAGCTAATACTGGCGTTCATTTTATCCCTTGGGAACCCCGAATAGAAACAACTAATGAAAAATTTTCTGATACAACCAAGTCTGTGTGGCAAAGAGTTTGCCAAGAGCCGAAAATCTGGCGTGGTGAAAGGATGATGTTGAATGGGCTAATCGCTCTATATGTTCCGATGTACAAAACGCTGACACCTATTTTTCAGCAGCACCGCCCGGATCTTTTGGTGATTGATCGCGCCGTTATTCCTGCGATGGACTTAGCACAGCAGATGAACCTGACGTACATTATTCAATCTCGATTTTTAGGTAATTTTGTACCGACCAGTTCTAAGTATCCTCGCTTCGGTACATCCTATTCCCTAAATATGAATTTATGGCAACGTTGTCTAAATTTCTTCAGACCCTATTGGCTGTTGCCGCAGTTTTTACCAACCTTGAAAAAGCTCAATCAAGTTCGTCGTCAATGTCTTGAGCGTAAAAAATTAGACGACCCTTTTAGCCAGCGTCCCATGATAGTAGGCACAGCTTTTGGTATTGAGATTCCACGTCCGCTACCTCCCCATGTGCAAATGGTCGGGCCAATTTTTCCAAAAAATGTCGAGCCTCTTAGCCCTTCTTTAAGTAAATGGTTGGAAGAAGGTGAAGAAAGTACAGGAGTGGTGTATATCGCTTTTGGTACTCTTGCTACTCTCGAACCCTGGCAGGCTAAAGCATTAGTGGAGGGACTTACTGACACTGGATTCCGGGTACTGTGGTCATTACCCAAGAACCAACAGCATATTCTTCCTTCACTACCATCCTCCTTCCGCATCGAACAGTTTGTTCCCCAACAAGCGATTCTCTCTCATTCATCTGTTCGTGCCTTTGTTAGTCATTGTGGTATGAACAGCATTAACGAAGCACTGTATTGGGAGAAACCTATACTGGCTTTGCCTTTTTTTGGAGATCAACACTACAATTCAGCGCGTATTGTGGACTTAGGGGTTGCTTTAAAGCTAAACAAGAACCATTTTGATAGTGCTGAGGTGCGCCGCAAAATAGACACCCTACTGAGTATCCCAAGTTATAAGGATGCTACACGTCAGATGTCAGCCCTACTTAAAAACACTGGAGGGTTGGACAAAGCTGCCGATATTGTGGAAACTACACTAGCTGGAGGAATCAGACATATAAGTTAAGTAATACCAATTTTATGTGAAGCTGCATAGAATACTTCCTTTTCCAGTAAGCGCTTCAAGTGTACAGTGACTTTTTAATTGTCGTGGAGACATATTAGTGTCGTTAAAGCAGCAAAGCTAGACTTAGCTGCTTTTGGGCTTGGAGCCAGGGCACGCAATCCTTTGGAGCTGTTCCACATGAATAATGTTCTCGAAAAATCTCAAAGCGTAAACTCGTTACCAGGCAATCCATCAAGCAATTGTGAATGGCTGGATTCAGTAGTTTAATGACACGATTAAGCCGCCGCTGATAACATCGATGAGTGTTCTCTCTCAAGATTTAGGCAGGTGCATTGAAAAAGCATTTGCTAAAAGCCAGTATGTATCCGACCTTTATCCCAGTCCCCCACTCTCCCCCTCAAGCCTCAACTTACCGTTGAAATGCGTAAATCCTGTCTCTACAACAATTTTGCAACGAGCGCGTCCGAGTCAGTTAACTATTTCTAAGTACCAAAACGAGGCTGAAAATGACTCAAAAACAACGACTTCCTATTGAATTAGCTAAATTCTTTCGCGCTCGACTTCAAGCTATTACCTATAGATCAGTTTTCATTCCAGAGATGTTGGAATTTGGAAAAATTTATCGTTTCAGTGATGATGACGACATGAATAGTATTAGCTTTACGATCGTCTCCGCACCCACTCCCTATTTAGACTATTTCCAACCCTATGAAGAACACCGGGCACATGCTCGAATTAGCTTTCATGGAAGGATTTCGGCAACTGGAGAAGAGTTGGAACTAGAAAACTATCAAGGAGAATGGGGAAGGCCGTTTTATGACGGGGATTCCGCTCGGACAGCACGGGAACAAGAAGAGATCGGGCTGCATAATCAATCAGTTAATGCAATCTTAAGGAAGAAGGGATTGGCTTAACGTGCGATGGACTGCCAAGGAGGAAGCTGTTTGATCGCGATTTGGGAAAAGTCGATTTCCTCAAATAATATTTCATAGATAGCGTTAGGGACTGCTAGCGCTTGCGCGATCAAACTAACATAAGGAAATTGCGATCGCGATATTGCCAAGCGCCCCATGATTAGGGAGAGTACTGTCAAGTTGCATATGAATAATGTTCTCAAAAAGCTCAAAGTGAAAACTCGTTACCAGGCACTCGCTCACTTATTGCAAAAAAATACCCTGGCTGCGAGAGCCAAGGTACAAACAGCATCGAAAATTAATTGCAGTCGTATCACTGCATTCACTCCACATTTTGGGGGTCACAGCTAGTTACGCTCAGTCTTCTCAAAAATTCAAGTACAGCAAATTGCGGCGATCGCATTTAAGGCAGCGGTTCAGGAGTCCTGCTCAATCAACCCAGAACGGTCGATTGGAGTAGAGAGAGAACTTTCGGGAAAGTCGGAATATATGACTTTCCCGGCTCTAACCTACTTTTGCGATCCCACCTGCGGCTTTTCCATGAGGTCTATTGTTTCAAAGGCATAAGTCACCCCGCAGATCGCACCCTGCAAGCTTTGCTTCTACCTTGCGGCGTTGCTCTTGAAGCGAGTGCTACCGCCACCTTCACCGCCGCGGGGTCAGTCTCGAAGAGATATTGCCTGATCGCACTCGCGCACAACTTCCGCTTCCTTTGTGCCATCCGCTTCGGCAATGCCCCTAATTTTCTCCTGCCACTCCACCCACCGGGAACCCTCGCGTAAAACATGGGTGATTCTGCCACCTGTGCCGACTCTGCTATCACTTACCAATCAAAGGTAGCCGATTTTACTTGATGACGGTGATAACAGCGCAGGCATAAGCAAAAATCATCGATTGCGCCCGAAACCCTGATTCTCTCGTGAGGCGGATGGAGCGGGATTGATAAGCTCGGTTGAATCCGGCAATCGGAACTCTTTCAAACAACGCTAGAGCTATACTTTTAGATACCTATTCAACGAAACTCTTATTTCGTGTAGTCTAGCTGTATTAACAAAGCGAAGCCATGAAAGTTAGGGGCAACGGGCAAGGAAAAATTCTCACATCTGATGAATTGAGGCGGTTGTTCACCGATGGATTAAATTCGCCACGCGATCGCGCTCTATTTGCCATCTGTCTTTTTACTGGATGTCGCGTATCGGAAGCACTGGCGCTCCAAACTACGGACATTAAAAGTGGAACGTTGACTTTCAGGAAGTCTACCACGAAGGGAAAACTAAAAACCCGCGTTGTGGACATTCAACCTGCACTAGCGGCAATACTGGCAGAGTACCAGCTCGCTCAACCAGGGGTGTTGTTTCCATCTGGAATCAGGGGAAAGGAACACTTGACTCGGTTTATGGCTGACAAGATTTTGAAGGATGCTTGTCGCCGGATTGGAGTAGAGGGGGTCAGTACCCACAGCTTTAGGCGAACTGCTCTGACTCAAATGCACAATGCTGGGATACCGCTGCGACACATTCAGGAGATATCCGGACACAATGACCTGGGTACTTTGCAGCGGTATCTAGAAGTATCGCCAGAGCAGAAGCGTAAGGCGGTATCGATGATTGGTTGGTAAAGTTACCAGCTCGCGCCCACCACCGCATTTCTACATAGCACAAACGGCAGCGCTACTAAAAACCATCTCTAATACTGCTGTGGTGGGGACGCGCTCATTGGGAGTAGCTTGGAAACAGGGCCTTTTTGCGGTAAAGCACTAAAAACCTGCTGGGTAAACATTCTAGCCTGAAAGATTGCAATTACTACCGCATAAAATCAGATGTTTGGGGTAATAAATAGATTTTTTGGGATTGCTTCTGGAACCCACAGTTACTGGCCGCCGTTACGGGTCGCTCTCTAGGATATGGACTTTGAGTCGAATACCCAAAAACCCCTGGAATCTTTCAAGTCCGGGTAGTGGTATATAGCGGTTCTCATATGAGAGGAATACACTCTGAGGTATCAGGAGCAACGTAGTAACAGCAATGAGTGAACCAACCAATCATGTCTTTAATTGTGACTCAATTGAATGCTTCTGTAATGACTTGGTCAAGTGCTTCATAGGTACGAGCCGCTTTGGAACGTAAAAACTCCTTCACTTTCGGCCAACCGTTTTCAATTGGATTGAAGTCGGGTGAATAAGGTGGTAAATACACCAGTCTTGCTCCAACCGCTTCGATAGCTTCTCGGATCCCCGCAACCTTATGGGAACTGAAGTTATCCATGACCACGCAAGCTCCCTGCCTGAGGTTTGGAACCAAAACTTTGGTGACGTAGGTTTGAAACGCCAGCGAGTCAGTTCCTCCTAGAAAGGTCAAGGAGGCTACGAATCCTTGCCATGAAACTGCACCAATCATCGTGAGATTCTTGCCTCGCCCATCTGGACGGTCTCCATAAGCACGAGTCCCCCGTAATGAGCGGGCATAACGCCGACTCATTGCCAGGTTCACACCGGCCTCATCGATAAACACCAAATCGGTTAATTTCACCTCGCCCAGCGTGTGCCAATACTCAACTCGTAGGCGTTGCACTCGTTGAGTGTCTCGTTCACTGGCATGGAATGACTTTTTTTTCGCGTCAGCAGGAGTTTTTGGGTAATGCGTCCCATCGTCGCTCGACTGACCCGTACCCCACTGTGTTGCTCCAGTCGTTCACATAACTCCACTAAGATGGCATCGTTATCCTCTTCTAGCAACCTCACTACCAGCGCTACTTGCTCGTCATTGAGTTTGGCAGTGGCTCCTCCTCCATGCTTTTTAGGGGCAATCCCACCCTCTTGACGGTAGCGCTTGAGCAAGTCTTGGATAAAGCTCAAATTCACGCTAAATCGTTTCGCGGCGTTGGCGTTGGGATCCTTCTTTTCGGTTGTAGGCATCAATCACTTTTTGGCGTAGGTCAAGCGAGTAAGCTTTCATGATTAGCGATTGTCTGGTAGGCTGGGCTACTCCGTTACTGTATGCCATCCAACTGAGAAACGCTATATGCTCGCGATGAGGATGGAGACGGTTTCTGTGAAGTCTATGTTAATACAATCGAAGGATGAGAGGTCGCTCTTGCGTTCCTGGTTGCGCCCGCATCGGGGTATCTCTCAAGAAAAGCTGCCGTTGTACTTAGGCTTTTTTGAGTTCGTTCACAATACTAAAAAGCGAGGGCTTTGCCTTACTAATTGCTTTGTTGGAGAACCTACTTGCTTAACTCCCCGGAATCCCTATTGAGCCAAAATCAACGCCTCCAAAGGCAGTATCGACCAAAATCATCACCTGATAGCGTTTGGTCAGAGCTTTAGGCAAGCCTTTTACTAGTTTTAACCCTAATAAAGCAGGTGAAGGGGTATCTTTACCTTTCCAAACCCGAAACCTTCAGGGGACTCTCCACCACCCGACAACCAAATACAGCACTACCAGATGTAACCCACGTTTGCTGTTGTAAACCGAGATTAAATGCTCAAAGGCTTTGAATTTGCCGCATTTTTTCCAGGGTTGTCAGGTCGATGATGACTTGTAACATCGACCTGACAACCCTGAGGGCAATGAGACAAAATTTTCTTGAGTACATAGTTGCGAGTGATGTAAATTAGCTTTCGGGTTGACCAGGAATAAATATTGAGAAAGCGACTTAAAGCACTGGCCGGCTTAGTTTTACTGTGTTCTGGTAAAGGATGACCTTGAGCCTCTAGGAACAATCCCAATATTGCTTCTAGATTGTCTCGTTGGTACTGGGAAGGCATCAACGTCAGCAAGGTGTAGACTAATTGCTGGGCGTAGGCAAGAACTGTTTCCATTTTTCTTGCTTTTTAATATGCTTTTCACGCCCTTTTTTTTCATATTTTTGGTTGCCAACGCAAATCCAAGACAATTCCTATATTTAGTGCTCGCCTAATGTCTTAACTAAGTAATATCGCTATTAACGAAATAATATTATTTACTCTTAACTGCTGAGAATACGTCTGGTTTTGGCGTGATTTTCTTACACTAATGATTCCCGCCT
Organism: Trichocoleus sp. FACHB-6; assembly: GCF_014695815.1. Taxonomy (NCBI): domain Bacteria; kingdom Bacillati; phylum Cyanobacteriota; class Cyanophyceae; order Leptolyngbyales; family Trichocoleusaceae; genus Trichocoleus; species Trichocoleus sp. FACHB-6. The sequence continues at coordinate 1,183 of NZ_JACJOY010000082.1, read as the reverse complement.
TAGGCGTTTATCCGGATTGGTGCAAGATATGAGTCTGGTAAGTCTTATCCAAGCGACCTGTGTGATGCTGAGTGGGAAATCTTAGTACCTCTAATTCCACCAGACTTAGCTGGTGGAATTAGAGGTACTACTGAGATGCGAGAAGTTTGTAATGCCATCTACTACCACTTGAAAACCGGATGTCAATGGGATATGTTGCCACGAGATTTTCCCCCAAGCTCAACCGTTTACAGCTACTACCGCAGATGGCAAAAACATGGGATCTGGGAGCAGATGAATCACACTTTACGTGACCAAGTTCGCCAAAAACTAGGCAGAGCCACTCAACCCACCGCCATCGCTGCGGATAGCCAGTCAGTAAAAACGACGGAAAAAAGGGGGATGTGTATGGTTTTGATGGCGGCAAAAAGGTAAAAGGCAGAAAGCGGCAGACACTTGTCGATAGTCTAGGACTATTACTTAAAGTGATAGTCAGTGAAGGAAATGCAGGGGAAAGAGTACTGGCTGCTTATGCCTTGATGGAACTGTGGGAACAACATCCAGAGATCTGAGAAGAAGTTGAGATTATCTGAGTTGATGCAGGTATGACGGTAACAAGTTTGCCCTAGCTGTGTGGCTGATGATTCAAGCTCGTGTTGAAGTAATGCATCGTACACAACTCATGATTGAAGTTTTGCCCAAGCGTTGGGTAGTTGAGCGAACTTTTGCATGGTTTAACCACTATTATCGTCTCAGTAAGGATTAGGAACGGCTTCCAGAAATGAGCGAAGCCGCTATCTATGCTGTTATGACTCGGATTATGTTGCGTCGTCTCGTTGCCTAAAGATTTACTTGATCAATGGTCTCTCAGTGGCGAATTAGTTTTACGCCGTGAACGAGTAGAGTTTACGCCTAATCCCATGAGACAGCCCTGAAATGTGAATAAAAGCTCTGCTTATTAGCGTACTACTTAACATATTTCATGCTCAAATTAGACGCACTCAACTTAGAGGATGTCTGAGAAGCCAGGAAAGCTCTCAAAACGATAACCTGTCAATAGCAAATTATCAGACAGCATTTTGAGAGCCATGACATCATCGTATCCGAGTAACTTGACCCAAGAACAATGGGAACTGTTATCCAGTTTGATTCCCAAAGCTAAACCGGGAGGTCGTCCGCGCACCGTAGATATGCAAGCAGTGGT
>NZ_JACJOY010000081.1:0-55114 GCF_014695815.1 Trichocoleus sp. FACHB-6 | reverse complement strand
GTCAAAGAATTTCTCGATTGGTTAGGAAAACTTTATCTTTTTCTAAAAAGTTAGAAAATCACATTGGGGCTATATGGTATTTTATCCATCATTATAATGCGTCGCTATCTATGCAGTAATTTTTTCACTACATATTTACCACTACCCAACTGATTACCAAGCTCAAACGAAACATGAAAAACCGCTTGATGACATTGGCTGATAAGCTGCTCCTGCGGCGACGAGCCATCATTGAATCGGTGATTGAGCAGTTGAAGAACATTTCTCAGATTGAGCATTCTCGTCACCGTTCGCCGGTCAACTGCTTGGTCAACTTGGTCTGTGGGTTGATTGCCTACTGTCACCAGCCCAAGAAACCGTCCCTCCTACCCGATGCCTTTTTGCCTGAGTCTATTTAACCCGAACTCACGTTAAGTAGATAAAGGGGTAGGCAGAAATAAACCTAGGAATAAACCTATTACAAAAGTCCCTTTTGCAATAGGAGGAAAAGGGAAAAGCTGCTCCTGCTAGGAAAGCATAGTAAAAACGGAAAAACCAAGTAATCTTTCTTCCCCTTCTCCTTTAACCTTTCTTCTGACTTGGAGCAAGAAGTTTAAACCTCGACTTAAAAACCCATTTTCCTAGAGAAAATGGGTTTCTTGATGTTAAGTTTTTTTGTGTATATTTAGAGGTACTAGAAAGCCAGTCCAGTAGAAGTATTTGACAAGATAAGCAAAAGATGTAGTCGGTAGGGGCTTTTGCCTTCAGACAAAAAATCTTGGCCGATCGCGATAAGATAAATTGTCGCCCGAATGCGAAAGCCCCTACTTTTATCAATATCGATTAATGGACTGACGCTGTAGATGTTGAGCTACTGCTACAACCCTTGCTGGAAGAAACTTGAACGGTGACGGTTTGACTAATTGTACTCTCAGCGCCAGATGCGCTCGCTATGCTCTTGGCTGACGCAACGCTTTTTCCATCTGGTAAAACTACCCGTTGGATTAAGATTCTAGAGTGGATCATAATCAATGTTTATTTATAGGCTAATAATCTTTTAACTTACCCCAACCCGAAATATTTAGGGAGGTAGCTTTTTAAGCTGTGGTGCTATGTAGCATATAGTTTAGCTCGCTAGCTAGCCACTCTTTAAACATCCTATCCACGATCTCTTGATGTGTTTGAGGCGTTAATTGAGCTGGGATAAACTCTTCAACTATAAACAGATGATAACCTTGGTCGGTGGAAATTGGGCCAAACACCTCTTTGCGTTTGGCACTAAAGATAATCGCTGATATATCTGGCTTAAAGCTCCAACGGTAAAGCTTGCCTTCATAACCGCATTGATGTCTGCGCCGCTCATCAATATCATAAAGGTGAGCTGCCTCATAAAAGCTAATTTCCCGTTCTTCAATTTGATAGAAGAGTTCTTGGGCCAGTCTTTCATCAGGAAGAATAATTTGATACAGTAAGATTTGGTCAAAATTCAGCTTATTTTGGGCAAAAAACTTCTCTGCTTCTTTGGCAAAAAGACTCTCTGCTAATTTTTTAGCAATCAGGCGATCGCAAATTCCTGCCTCCCAGTCCTCCGCCGATATCATCTGATCTCCTAACCATGCTAGGGTGTCAGCAGCCTTCTCCAAACGCTTTGCGTAACGCAGCTTGTTCGCTTCAGCTTGAATTTCCTCTGGAGTAACCGTTAGACTTTTTTCCTGAGCTGCTTGGTTAATAACTCTTTGATATAGAATCTTCTGACATACTTCTTTTAACTGTAGGTCTTTTTTCAGGAAATCAACAATTTCATTAACTTCAACGGATGACCCTGAAAAATCTTTCATGTTAGGTTTTATTTGATACACATAAAGTGGTCAAAACTCATTACTACGCATTCCAATTTTCCTAGAGTTAGGGTATCGCAGAAACATCGTGAAACTGTATTATACTATTTCGCGTCATTCGTGCATAGTATTAATGTGCAATGACCACTGAGCAATTTTATGCAACTGCACATTAGTATTAGTTGGAATTAATGGGAATTGCCCTCATACCTAAACCTGGAAAAACGCGGCTGGGTACTCCTATCACTCTGTAGGGAATCTGTCGGCTGACGCTACTATCCTGATTATCCTCAACACGGTTTTCTTTGTTGCCAGCACTAATAGCGCTGTTAGTTGGGAGAGACGATGGTAAGGAAAAGGTGCTAATGGATGTTGTTGCGGATGAAAATGTTCTTACGAATGGTGTTTTTCCCGAACTTACAGAACTAGCAGAATTACTAAATACGGCAGCAGGTGCGTTTACATTTGCGGCGGTAGCAGAATTACTATTACTAAATACGGCGGCGGGTGCGGCACTGGGATTGGTAAATACGGGTGCGGGTGCGGGTGCATTTACACTTGCGCCACCGGGATTGGTAAATACGGGTGCATTTACACTTGCGCCACCGGGATTGGTAAATACGGGTGCGGGTACGGGTGCAGGTGAAGTTGTGCCAGAATTCGGAGATACGGGAGCGGGTGCTGTTGCTGTGGCGCTAGTAGTAGGAGGAGCGCTTGTTGTCGCAGTTGCTGTAGCGCTAGCGCTGCTGGAGGTTGCTCCAGGAGTGAACGTTGCCTGACTACTACTACTGGTTCCTGTAGGCGAGGTTGCTGTCGCACTACTACTGCTACCAGAACCGCCTGAAGAAGAGGATGAACTAGAGCTGCTTGAGCTACTGCTGACGCTAGGGGCAGCGCCACCAGTGCCACCAGGAGGTGTAAAACCAGGAGCAATAAAATTAGGGGGAGTAGAACTAGGGCGAGGGCGAGCTTGGGAAGGAGAAGCAAAAGTAATTACCATGCTTCCGACTATGCAAAGATACAAAGCGCCTTTATGTGATGAGCTAATCATCGCTATCTCCTTATTAAATGATATAGAGGCGGTGGTATATTAATTTGATTAAATAAAAGCGATTAGAAATTTATGGCTATAAAAAAGTTTAAAAACCGACTATAAGCCATTGATTAGAACAAGCATTTTTGTAGCATCTCTAATCAACAGCTTATTAAGTCAAACACGAGTTTCAGAAGCTTTAGTAGGTATAAGCTTCGCTATAGGATGAGGTATACTGATAACCATCAGAGGCAGCACCTGCTGCTGCGCCAGCGACAGCTCCAGAGTATCCAAATCCTATTGAATAGCCAAAGGCACCCGTGGATTTGTCAAAGAAAGAACTCACATAATAGCCCGAACTTTTATTAGAGCTAACGCTGGTGGAAAAGCTACCTGTAGGATTGGAGATACTAATTCCTCCAATGACTTCCTCATTACTGGGGATTTCAAACTCACAGAAGTCTAGATCAACTATTTTTAATTGAATCATGCATTCCTCCTGGTAAATAGGGAATTAACCGCTGAATGCTTTTTAAATTTTGATTAATTTAGCCTTCAGCGATTTTTATATTCTGGCTACTCTGTTTTGTTTTGGTAAATATCTAGCTAATACCACTGTTATTTGCAGATGAAACAGATAGGAATTATCAAAACCTCTCTCAGACTGAATTTTTGACTTCCTATCAGCTTGGTGACTAAATAAAATTGGTATAACTCGCAGTTGCACCAGTGAAAAAGCTAGTATCAGCGGTAGGAACCAGGGGAGTAGTACCCTATGAACGAGTAGTTTGAAAGAGTACCAGTATAAGTGGTGCTGGAGGTAATGGCTACATAGTTACCGGTAGCATAGGCATTAGCAAATGCATATGCAGAGGCATACCCGCCTTTTACACTGTTTTCTTTGCGAACTACTTCCAGATGCTCTAGGTCAGAAATAATCATGAAATCCCTCTGTTGCAGTTTCAACTCTTTGTTGCCGGATCGCAATCAAATCTTGTTGTGCCGAAAGCTTCTCAACTGTGGAGTAGTTAGGTAGAAGCGTTTCGGCAAATATCTACCTAAGCAGCAGTTGAACTAGAGGAAGAGCCAGAGGAAGCGGAGTTGGGGAGGTCGTAGTAGTAATAGTAATACCCCGAACGAGCGCTGGTATAAGTGCTGGTGTAGGTGGAGGCGAAGTTGTTTCCATTAGCATAGGCACTAGCGTTTGCATCAGCGGATGCAAACCCGCCTTCAACGCTGATTTCTTCAGAAACGACTTCCAAAATATCTAGATCAGAAATATTCATCGCTTTCTCCTTGAGATTTACAAACATTTGTTAGCTGGTCACAAGCAAATCTTGTTGTGCCGAAAGCTTATTAATTTTGGATTTATTTAGCCAAAAGTGTTTCGGCAAATATCTGCCTAAGCAGCAGTTGAACTAGAGGAAGAGCTAGAGTAAGCGGAGTTGGGGAGGTCGTAGTAGTAGTAATACCCCGAACGAGCGCTGGTATAAGTGCTGGTGTAGGTGGAGGCGAAGTTGTTTCCATTAGCATTGGCACTAGAGTTTGCACCCGCTGATGCAAATCCGCCTTCAACGCTGGTTTCTTCAGAAACGACTTCCAGAATATCTAGATCGGAAATATTCATTGTTTTGTCCTTGGCTTGATTAACCTGTTTGGTTCTTATGAATAATGTAACCAAAGAGAGTAGAACAGTGTTGCCATTTTGGCAGGTTTATTTATGCCAAAAAACAGTTGAAGTAGCCAATAAAAAACGCCTGGCTCTGGAGAAGAATGAACTAGGCATTAGTTAAGCAACACAATAAAACTGTTGCGTATATTTAATTAAATTGAATCTGAATTTTGTAACTCTTGAAGAAGCTTTCTCGTTAAAAAATAGAGAACCAATGCTTCTTCACTGGCACCACTTGAACTGGACTGTCTTCTGGATGGGAGAAGACCAACTCCTGCTCTAGATTGCCACCCGTTAGGTGGGGATGTGGTTCGCTAACTGCCTCTAGATAACCCAAATCCGTAATTTTGCTTAAGCAATTGTGCGGAGATAAATCCTCAGAGCGAGTAGGAGCGCTTTGGTTATCCGTATTTATACTATCTGCTTTCCGTTGGCTTGGTCTGCCAATTTGGCAGTTTTCTTTGAGCAATCGGTTGTATGTACGGTAAGGGATGTAGTGTAAAGGATTGTAACCAGAAAACCTCAGAAGCAAAACACAAGCCCAGGAATATTTTCCAGCCATGATAGCTTCAACGACTTGATTAAACTGTTCGGGATTTATGGTTTTGTCAAGATTGGGATTAGAACAGGGAATTCGATAAGTCATAGCGATCGCCCTTTTTACTAAACTGTTTTTTGCGTTTTATAAATTGATGCCGCCTTTTTGCAGCTGCCGGATCGGATCTAGCAAGATGTCGGCGATGCGACGATGCCGGATGATAATATCAGCGGTCGCTGTCTGACCCGTCTTAAAGTGGATGGTTTGATTATTGGCGGTGACAGAGTTCCGGTCTAGCGCCACTTCTACCTGATAAACTGCCCCGAGTCGTTCATCGGGTTTAGCATCGGGGGATACGGATAGTACCTTCCCGGAAACGGTACCGTAGTCTTGATAAGGAAAAGCGTCAAATTTGATTTGCACCGACATTCCTGTCTTGACAAAGCCTGCTTCTTGATTGGGCAAGCTAGCCGATAAAATTAGAGGTGCTTTGTCAGCAGCCAGTTCAGCAACGGTCTGTCCAGGTTGCACAACAACGCCTGTGTTGTGGATGTTGAGGGATGACACGACACCATCCACGGGAGCGTAGAGAAACCGCTGTTTTAGCTTGCTCTTAGCACTGGTAAGCAGATTTTTATTTTCAGCAATTTTAGCTTTGAGCTGGGTGATTTCTACTTCCAGTTGCTGAATTTGCTGCTGTGCCTCTAACTGCGTTCGGCGTGCTTCGGCTTGCTTCTGGTGCAGCTGTGCTTGCAGTTGCTCGGCTTGGGCTTGAGCTTGCTGGAGTTCGCCTTGGGTTTCGGTAATGGCGCTTTGGCGATCGCGTAATGCTTGCTCGGCTTGAAACAGTTGTTCCTTGACACCCGTATCCTCTTCCAGCTTGTTTTTGGTAATAGCACTTTGGCGATCGCGCAAAACTTGCTGGGAATCAAACAGATATTTTTTGGCGATCGCACCTTCTTCCACCAAAGGCTTAAGCCGTTCCACTTCCTCAGCCGCCGCCGCCGCATCCGCTTGCCGTTGCACCAGCAGTTCTTGTGCCGTACCGGAGAGCGGTTTTAGCCGTTCTAGTCTTGCCTGATTTGCCGCTGTATCCGCCAGATATTCAGTCAGCAGCTTTTGGGAAGCAGCTGTCTTGGCGTTAGCTTGGGCGATCGCAGCAGCAGCAGCCTCAACGTCCGCCTTAGCAATTTCCGCACGAGTTCCGCTTTCTTGACGCATTTTTTCAATAAGCGTTTGCTTCTGGCTTAACTCGATTTGGTTGGTTCCCAGCATTTGCTCTAACCGTTCCACTTCACCAGTAGCAATTTGAGTATCCAGTTCCACCAACATCTGCCCCGCTTTCACCGCTTGCCCTTCTTTGACGGCAATATTGACAACCTTGCCCATTTCCACCGGGTCAATTTTATAAACCTCCCCTTTAGGCACTAATCGCCCTTGGGCGTGTCCCACTTCGTCAATTTGCCCAAAGCAAGCCCACCCAGCAAATGCCGCACAAAAAACTAACCCTCCCAATACCAGTTTTCGGGGGAGTGTTGAAGGCGGCTCTTCCAGAACATTTTGTAGGGAAGTAGACCAGTTGCCCGAAGCAGGTGCTGAGTGTTTCGGCTCTTGGTTTCCGGTTCTAGTGCGGAGTGAAAAGCCAGAAGATTTGGGTTCTGATTGGGGACTTTGTACGGAGACATCTGTACCTCCATAGATAGATGCAGCCTCACTACTTCTATCGTCGGATAGGTCTACGGGAAGGTCTTCCCAGCTATTCTCAACAGCAGCCGATAATCTGGCTGGCGGGTTAAAGGACTCTGAGTTGGGAATCGGTACGATTCGTTTTTCCATATTAGTCAGGCAGAATTAAGAAATTCAGCGTCAATAGCCTTGTATTACCTCGATTTATCCAGAATTGCCTTATAGATTGCCTGAGTTCTATCGGGTTGATGGCTCAATCTTTGGCTCACCTCTTCTAGTTGCCAATTCAGAACCCAATACTTTTCGGTTAAGGCTTGATCCCCCTAACCCCTCTTTTTTATGGGGGTTAGGGGGATCTCCTTGGACTAAACATCGTTAACCGAGATGTATTAATTCAGAACCCAAGAACATCGAGAGTTATCCGAGGTATGCAAGTTGGATTAAAGATCGAGCTGCTGTTGCGCTAGGTGGTAATAAAGACCTTGCAGCGCAATTAGTTCCTCGTGGGTGCCGCGTTCAACCAAAATGCCTCGATCTAGCACTAGGATGCAATCGGCTCCGCGAACGGTAGAAAGTCGGTGAGCAATGATAAAACTCGTGCGATCGCGGCTAATACGAGCGAGATTCTGCTGAAATCGTCGCTCAGAATCCGTATCTAGAGAGCTAGTTGCTTCATCTAAAATCAGGATGCGAGGATCGCCGAGTAAAGCACGAGCGATCGCAATCCGTTGTCGCTGTCCTCCAGAGAGATTCGTACCCCGTTCCCCAACTTTCGTGTTGTATCCCAAGGGCATATCTTGAATAAACGCATGGGCTTCTGCCAGTTTAGCAACTTCCACCACTTGCTCCAGCGTATACTCGTCAGCATAAAGCGTGATGTTTTCTATAATAGTTCCCGAAAACAGAAAACATTCCTGCGGCACCACGCCCAACTGTCTTCGCAACGATTGGGGAGAAGCATGTCGAATATCGTGTCCATCTACACAGATTCGACCACTGGTAGGGTGATATAAACCTTGTAGCAGACTAACTAAGGTACTTTTGCCGGAACCACTGCGCCCCACAATCGCCACGGTTTGCCCAGCCGCCACCTCAAATGAAATATTCTGGAGCGTGTTGCGCTCCTGCTCCTGAGAGTAACGAAACGTAACGTTCTCTAACTTCACCTCACCCCTCAGATGAGGCAGAACAAGTAGAGGTTGTTGGGGATTTTCTTCAGGTTGGGCTGAAAATACATCATTCAGCCGTTCCACAGAAACCATCACTTCTTGCAGTTCATCCCACAAGTTCACCAACGCCAGCACGGGGTTGATGACATTGCCAATCAGCATATTGAATGCGACAAACTGACCGATAGTGAGCTGATTCTGCATTACGAGTGTCGCCCCATACCAAAGCAATGCAGTACTACCCAAAGTATTAATTAAGCCGCCAGTTGCTTGCAACCCATTCGCCAGTTTTTGCCCTCGAAATCGCGCATTTAACGTACCAGTTAACCGATCTTCCCAACGCCAGCGCAACTCTCGCTCTGCTGCTGCTGCTTTTACCGTAGCAACGCCGTTCATCATTTCCACAAGGGAGGAGTTTTGCGCTGCCTCCTCAGCAAAGACTTCCCGCGACACCTTTCTGAGGAATGGACTCGCCACAACTGTCAAAATGGCGATGGGGGGAATCAGTGCCAAAACCAAGAGCGTCAAACGCCAGTTATAATACGCCATCAACCCCACATAGACAATTGCCATTGAGGCATCTAACCAAGCGGTGACAGCTTGGCGCGTTAGAAACATCTGGATTTTCTGGTTTTCCTGCACCCGCGTAATAATGTCTCCCACGTGGCGGGATTCAAAAAACTTCAGGGGTAAGGTCAGGGTATGGCTGATAAACCCACCGATCAGGGTGAGGTCTAATCGATTGGCAAAATAATCCAACAGGTATTGGCGAATGGCACTTAAGCCGATGCGCCAAATGCCAAAAAGTAGCAATCCGATGGCGAAGACGTGTAGGGTGATAAAGCTTTTGTTGACAACAACCCGGTCGAGAATGATTTGGGTAAATAGGGGGGTAATTAGGCCAAAAACCTGGATTAGCAAAGATGCTAAGATAATTTGCCCGATTAGGGAGCGGTAAGGCAACAATATGCCCCAGAAGCTACCGAGAGAGCGTTTCTCACTTTGGACTGTTTGCAGTCGTTCTGTGGGGTCGAGGAGTAAAGCGTATCCCGTCCAATTAGCTTGAAATTCCTCGTGAGAAAGCGATCGCCTGCCCACTGCGGGATCGGCAATTAGGATGCGCCTCCCTTTGACTTGGTAGACAACGACATAATGATCGCCTTGCCAGTGGGCAATCCAAGGGTTAGTCCGATCTACCAAGCGGCTTAAAGAAGCCCGCACGGGACGCGCATGAAACCCGACGCTTTCGGCGGCAGTAGCTAAGCCTTTAGTCAGGGAGGCACCGGAACGCCCTACGCCAGCTAGATTGCGGAGGGAATTGAGGCTAAACCGTTTGCCCCAATACTGTCCGATCATTGCTAAGCAAGTGGCACCGCAGTCGGCAGTACTCTGCTGTTGAATGAATGGATAGCGTTGTCCTAACAATCGCCGAGGCTTTAACGGTTTGGGAAAAGCAATTGGTTGTTGGTTGTCTGTTCCCCCTTCTTTCCCTCCTGTTGATGAAGGTGATGAAAGGGGAGTTTGTCCGTTATTCAGTGACGGCTGAGGATTGACACAGACGCGATGAATCGGCATTACCGCCTGATGACTTGCTAGCTTTTGATATCCGTTGCTAGCGCTATCGCTGGATACAACTGCTAAAACCGGAGCGATCGTGATCGCTGCTTCCCAATGTTCTGTGGGCAGATGGTAAACCACTAAATCTGTCTGTGCAACCCAATCTGTGGGCGTTGGATTTGGATATCCCCAGCTTTCTCCTACTGTTGGTGGCTGCGATCCTTGAATTTGCCCATTGCCAAGCCAGAAGCGACCCGTTTCTGCGGGAATATACTCCAGCGACTCGCCAGCAGAGATCCGTATTTCTACTAGGTAGGGTAAGAGTTGCCGCAGACTTAGGCTGGGAAGCGATCGCAATTCTGTAGCGGTTTTTAAGAAAATTAGACATTGCCGCTCCTGAGAGAGTTTCAGCAAGTAGTCTCTTAGATTGGGAAGTCGCTCTAACCAAGTTTCCAATTGTGCAATTGGAATCCTTGCTGCTACACCTGCACTGGCAGCGATCGCTTTTGGCATCCTTACGCTTAGGGCGCTTTGTAGCTCCATATTGCCGAATAAAGCTTCTGCACCAAAATTTTCGCCTGCTTCCAGTACTAGAGCGGAAACTTCTCTTCCCTGCGTAGCATCAAAACCCAGCAGCCGTACCCGACCTTGGCAAATTATATAAAACCAATCAGTGTTTTCTCGATCTAGTTCACCATGAACGGAATTCCCTGAGAGAGGGGATACATAATAGCTAACCAAGGGATCGCCAAGTTGAAACTCACACATTTCAAACACTTGGTTAAATTCCGATGCCTGATTGGGATCTGATTGAGATAGCCTCAGTAGGTTGAGGATATTTGCAAGACTATGGGAAGCGTTCTCAAGGTTCTGAGGCGGAGGATGCTCTGGCAATCCTAACATCCGATTCATTTATTAGGCTCTTAGCTTTCAAAGTTTAACTTTGTTCGTTTTAGGTTTTTGTTAAAAACACTAAGAAAAGGGTAACGGTATTTCCCCTTTGATCATGTATTAGTGAATTTACGTAGTGCTGTCAATATAGCCTCTAATAATTTATCAAATCTTTACTACAACTTTATAAAATCTTTATTTTAACTTCATGATAAAAAATATGAAGACCTTTAACAGAAGTTATCAGACAATTTTATATTTTTATGCCTAACTAAACTAAGCTAGAAAATTGGAACATTTAAGACATGATGATTTAAAACATCTGTAACAGATTCCTCTTTGATAGCGAAGACATCTAGAGGCACTACGGGAAATGCCAAGGCATCAGGGTTGCAATATGATTTACTTAACAATACTTCTCGGATAAGACTCGATCCCCCCTAGCCCCCTTAAAAAGGAAGCTACCGTGTACACACAAGTGGAGTCTGAGCAAGTTTCCATCCCAGGAAGAGCGACTCCAACTGCCGCAGACCATTAACCAGAGTGGGCATTCCAGGGAGACGCTGGGAGCGATAACCCGACCATCCTCTGAGTCGGGCAATTAACCAGGTTGCCCAAGCTAAAGAATTGGGGAGATAAGGATTTTGCTGTTTTTGAGTGCGTCCTTGCAACAAAGGTGCCAGTTGAGCCAGGCAGTGCTGCTACTCCGAAGTGAAAGCAACCGAGGCAGGTAAAATCTGGGTTATCTCGCCCTTCCACCAGTTGCAGGGTTCGCACAGCAATCGACAACGCTAAGACACTCAAGCGCTTAATAGCTTCTATCGATTCGAGTTGAGTGACTTCGAGATTCAGTCCTGCCTACTTGAGGGTGGCTTTCCAGTTGCTCAATCCGCCAGCCCCAGCAATACCACTTAATCACTTCGAGTGCCTGTTCCAGACAAAGGACTTCATGGGTGGTTCACAGTCGCCAATGAATCGGTTTTTGCCCAGCAGGTGGGTTGACCTCCTTTGCCTCGACTGCACAAAAACGGACACTGGCGGGATAGTCTTGGGCATTGAGATTGTCAGGTCGTTGAATGTCTACCTTGGTAATGCGAACACTAAGGTTACATTTCGAGCTTTTTAGCTCTCAGCAAACCCAGCAAATTAAGCTTGTCGCGCTACTACTTGTTCTCCAATTGTCGTTTATCTGAGAAGTATTGAGTTGCGTTGAGGTTAGCATTACCTAAAGAATGATTATATTTCGTTGGGTTGAGCGCCAGCGAAACCTAACCTACTTTTGACTGAATCCATTTATAGGTATGCAGCCTGAAAGTTTCTGTTGTAATTATGAATTAGGCTGAGGTTTGATTACACCAATCTTTGTATATATTGGGTGGATTAATCGCCTTAAAGTAGGTAACTCTTTGGCAAAAAGTAATGAGCCTAAGATACAAAAACTGCCAGCAATAATTAACGTGTTGGGCGCGCCGATTTGATTTGCTAAACTACCAGCAAATAAATTTCCCAAGGGAACTACACCAAAAAATGCCATTGTGTATATGCTCATCACCCGTCCGCGTTTATCATCTTCGACAATTGTTTGAACAATTGTATTACTAGATGTAAATTGCATAATGAAACCCAATCCCACGATTAACATCATCAGTAGAGAAAGCGCCAGTACGCGGGATAAAGAAAAACCAATTAGCCCAATTCCCATGAAGGCTGGTGAATAAGCAATAAATTTTCCTAGTCCTAAAACACTTTGTCGCGTAGTTAGATAAACCGCACCTACTAAGGCTCCTACTCCGGAAGCAGCCATTAGAAAACCTAGAGTTTCAGCGCCGCCGCCAAGAATTTCTGTGGCAAAAATCGGCACGAGAACGGTATATTGCATTCCCATAAAGCTGACTAAAGCCAGCAATAGGATAATGGCGCGAATGGGTGGAAACCCAAAGGTATATACAAATCCTTCTTTCAATCTCTGCCAAGGATGAGTATTTGTAACGTTGAGTTTTTTGGGCTTTAGCTTCATTGCTAATAAAGCAGCAATCACAGCAATGTAACTGAGTCCATCAATTAAAAAACAGTAAGCAGATCCAACTGAAGCAACAAGTAGTCCTCCAATAGCAGGGCCAATTAATCTGGCTCCATTAAACATAGAAGAATTGAGAGCGATCGCATTCGCTAAATCGTCTTTTCTTTCTACGATTTCTGGTACGAAAGCTTGACGGGCTGGCGCATCAAAGGCGCTGACAACTCCTTGAAATATACTCAAAAATATCAGATGCCAAATATTTACTATTCCTGTAAACGCTATAAAGGCAAGCGCTAAAGATTGGATCATAGAAAGTATTTGAGTAATGACTAAGATCCGGTGGCGGGGGAATTTATCTACTAAAACACCCCCAATAGGGGTGAGAATAAAACTAGGAAATTGACCTGCAAATCCCACTAAACCTAGTAATAAAGCAGAATTAGTCAGGCTATAAACTAGCCAAATCGTAGCAACTTGAGTCATCCAACTTCCAATTAGAGAAAGCCCCTGACCTCCAAAAAATAACCGATAATTTCTCGATTTCAATGCCGGGAGAACTGGCATCAATTTGATAGGATTTCTCTTCATATACCTTGGTCGTTTTTGGCTCAAACCTACGGGAGCATATATTATATTTTGTAAAGTTACTTAAAAAATTACTGCAATCCCTCTGTCAACGGAGGGAAGTAATCAAGCAATACGGTTCGGTTAGAGCGAAAAACACTAATATTCGCGTAGGTTGCGTTGAGGAACGTCACCCAACAAAACGTAAGCATTTGTTGGGTGACGTTCCTAGAATTATTTTTTACTGCAATCCCTCCGTCAATAGGAGGAGGTAATTAAGCCAAAAGTCAAAATGATTCCTTCCCAGGCTGAGTATGGGAACGAGTTTAAAATTTTGTCAGTACGCCGTAGATTGCCCAAATTGCCATTGCTCGCAGGTAGTGACTAGCACGGAAAGTACCAGCAGCTGTGATCGCTTCGGGGGTGCGGAATTGCAGCCCATTGTCGTAAACTTGGCGCACGACAGCTTCCGTCATTTGGAAAGCTTCATCTTTCATCCCCATTTGCACCATGAATGCCGCAAGCCCAAAGTTAATTCCTGTCCAAACTTCTAGGGGATGAGTAGCATTAGGATTGAAAGGCGTACCATCTGGTTTTACTCCATTTGCAGCACCCAGAAGACCATTATTAAATTTCAAAAAGCAGGACTCATACACAGTTTTGAGGGTAGATTGTATGCACTCTACTGGCACAATGTCGGGTAATCCCAACCAACGAGCGTAGAACTGACCGCAAAGTTGATCTGCCATCACAATATCAGATCCGCTTTCGCTGTCGAGTCGGTAATATTTACCGTTCCAAAGCTTTTGTTGATATAAAGATTGGGATTGGTCTAGCCAGATTTGGTAATTGGTGGTGTTGTATTCGCCGTCAGGGTAATTTTCGGCTAATATTTGTCCGATAGCGATCGCACTCTCCAAAGCCGCTAACCACAAGCCGCCGCAATAAGCACTCAGACCCTGCAATCTCCAATCATCAAAAGTCTGATCTGGCGCACCGGAATTTTCTGGAATCCCATCCCCGTCTAGATCAAACTCCTTGACATAAGCCAGCGTCTTGACAATTGAATCCCAGCATTCTCCCAAAAACTGGATATCTGTGGAGCCAGTCATCACAAAATCTCGATAAACTTGCAAAACAAAATCGCAAGGTAAATCTTTCCAAAGGTTGCAATCCTGATAACTGGTATAGTTAGTTTTTTCCCACGGATGCTCATTTGGTGCGCCGAGATCGTGGGGTGTGGCATTGGCAGCTTTCCGAATTGCCTGTGCTTGATTGTACCCAATAATTCTGGGAGTATCGTCCCCTGTGGGGATTGCCCGTGCAAAAGCTTCTAAAACTGCTTTATCTAATTTCGGCCAAAGCATCGCCAAAGCAAACGAGCCGTAAAGCCGCACGTCTAAACTTTCGTACCAACGATAATCTAGGCACTCTAAAACACCAAATTGTCCAATCGGATCTAACTCTGATGCTGCTGTCCATAGAGTACCGCCATCGCATAACAGATACAGCTCATTAAACAGTGCCATTTTGAACCAAGAAGGCAAGTCCTGCTGCTCTAAAATTGGCTGTTGCCATTCGCGAATTGAGTCCCGCCAAGTATCATCTTGCTTAAGAGCCGTGCGAATTATCGACCAAGCATTTGTGCCATTGCGACCAAAGAAATCAGTATAACGACGGTAATATTTAGTGATAGAATCCCCCGTACCGAATTCCATCACCGGAAAATCCCAGCAGAGGATAAAAGGAACATAGCGAGTTCTACCAGGTTTCAGGGTAAAGCGGACAGCGATCGCACTAGCTATTTGTTCCCCTGGTGCGGCTGGCGTTTCATCTTGCCGATCCGATAAGGTGCCATTACAAGCAAAAATATCCCAAATATCGCCGCCATCGCTTGCCGGGTCCCAACGACTGTGATGAAAGACTTCTAAACTGGGATTAGTCACAGTAGCGATCGCTAACTGTCCTTCCCCCTCGCCAATTTCATCATGCAGCCTTACCCGATCTAGCAGACATCCCACGCGGTGAAAGTCGGAAATCCACTGATTTAAGTTTCCCGTACTATCTCCCCATCGTGGCTGATACTCGTAAACCGGGCTACCATCATCCCGCACCCGTACTTCTGGCGACTTAATCGCATTGGTAAACCAACCGACCACATTCTGCCAAGTCAGCATAATGCTAATCGTTATCGGCTTATCTGTGGGATTGTATGCAGTCCAGCGAAACACAGCTGTAGGGTAAGAAGTTTCCTGATAATTTCCCGCCCAAATTGGCGAAAACTGCTCGCAAGTCAACTCCGCCTGAAACACATTTTCATAGACAAACCAACTGCGCGGATAAAGCGCATGATAAGTCCCCGTCCCCAGTCCCTTATCCCCAGTCCCTTCCTTGGGATACCACTGCCAGCGAGATAAACTGCCATCCTCTGGCGGTTCCGTACACAGCGCATAAGCTTGCGCTGGGGAGTCTTCTGGCTGCTCAAAGACGCTAAACTGGCAAGCAGGCAGACTGCGAAATACGTGTTCTCCGCCATTCAGATGCCACAAGTTAAAGTCACCTCTTGGGGAACGACCAATGCAACCTGCGCCAAAGCCACCCAAAGGCATACCGTGCCAAGGGCCATCGTCGAGATTACTGGCATAGCGGACAGTGTAAGGCTTGTCCCATCCGAGTCCGATGGGACGCTTCCAGGTGCATTCGGGAATTTCCAAGCGAGGGCGTTGATAAATCATTTCCTGATTTTACGGCGTTTCGTCTGATTCCACCCCAATCCGGGCGAATATTGATATTGACATTTACTAAAGTATCAATATTTTTAATAAATTCGATAGCAATCTCTATGTTGTGCGTTTACTCAACGTATTGCTTCCCAGTCTATTCATCATTTCTTCACTAATATTTTATACACTCTGGTTTCAGAGGCTTCACGATTCTTAATCTATAAAGCTGGTGTTGATTGCAAACCTCTCCAAGAGTCTGTCACAAAAAAACATTGCCTAATGCAATAAATTGCTCGAAGTGACAATTTTATTGCTATCCTTTCTAAGGCGTTAATAAATAGCTGTACGTAAAATGGGTCTAAAAATCATTGAAAATTTTGATGGCAATTTTACCCTCGATCCAGAGGCAAAAGAAACTCTGTTTAATTTATTAAAGGGCGAAGCTTTTGTAAAGCAAATTACTGAGCAAATGCAGTGCGAAGAAGTTGAATTTACAGAATTTCTTTTCCAGCCAGTTCCCTACAGCACAGCCACACCTAAAGGGATGCCAGCCGAATTTGAGAAATTCCACCAATCTGAGGATCACCTGATTATTAACGTCCCCCCTAATTTCATGTTTAAAGCTAAAATTTTTAAACCAAGTCGCCTTTGTGCCATTTATCGAAAGGTGAAATAAAGACCACCTTCTCGTTCCCAGGCTTAGCCTGGGAACGAGTTAATCAAGGTGTCTCGATTAATTTAGGTGAATTGAACCAGTCGAGTACCGCACTTGGAACAAAACTTAGAATTAGCGGGGTTTTTGTTGCCGCAACTGGTGCAGAAAACCTGTGCAGGTGCAGCACCACCATTATTAACAGGCGGCTGATCTTGCGGTGTTGGTGTGGTGACACCAACACCAACACCAACATTTAACTTATTGGCAGCTATGACATTTTGAATAATCGTAGCTTCCCGTCTGTAATCTGGGCTATCAGTTCCCCCATTTTTCTCCAATTCCACTTCTCGCTGCTTCAGATAAGCCATCAACTGATTATATAAAACTCGCTTTTCTTGGGGTTGATCAGCGGCGGCGAGGAGTGCTGTCACTTGACGCTGGATTTCCTCTTTATCAGGACGACACGCCAGCACTTCCAACACTTGTACAGCTTCTTCCCAACCGGAAGCAATATCTACATTTTCTGTGCCGATGACAGTTTTCCTTGTGTAGCGGATCGTATTTTCTTTAGTGTTGCGATTTTCTTCTAGTCGCAAAACACGAAAAGCTCGTGCTTGTACCACCAACCGGAACACTTCTGGATCTTCGGGAAACACATCCCAGAAAGGGGGTTCTTTTTGAATGTGGACGGGTACGGGAGGATCTTTGCTTTCGCCTTTAAGTTGCGATCGCTTGGCTTCTATAGATTGTCCTTTCCAGTCTTGATATGATTGTCGCAGCTCTCGCATTCCGTCAATGCAACGCAGAGAAAAGCCGCCTTTTTCTTGCACAAAAACAATTCGGTGACGTTCTTGTTCTCCTAATGGTGTGATCGCATCGCTACTCCCAACTCGTTCTTGCAAATAAGGTAGTAGTTTAATTGCGGCTGGATCGGTGCTGTTGCGACCGCCGACGATGGCAACTTTGGTATTTAATGCTGGTGTAAAACCTGCATCTGCACCACTGAGAACGGCTTGGGAAAGTAAAATCAGGGGTTGTGATTTTTGGTAGGCGATGCGAATGTTGCTACGGATTGCTTCCGGGTCGTTTTGCAAGGCTTTGAATAAGCGATCGCTTGCGGCGAGTTCCCTTTTAAACCGACTTTCTTGGGGAGACTTTTCTACTACTAACTGAGTTTTGCTAACGACAATTTCCTTAAAGTCATCCGAGTTCACATCTGGTAGTTGAGTAATATCAAATAGCTGCATTACTTCACCCGCAGCGCGTGTCTGTTTCCACAAAGGACTAGCATCGCGCAACACGTCTTCTGACATCGTGCTGCAAATTTGATCTATCCCCAAATCATAGCGGCTTTTACTACCTTCTGATGCACCCGCCAACTGCTCAATCATATCGCGATAAAGCAGATTTAGTTCTTCCCGTTCGTACAGTTTAATTCCGTTGATTTTTAAAGCATCGGCGCTATCAGCTTCTTTATCAGCTTTTTGTTTGAAACCATCGCGTAGTTGCCGTAATTTTTGATTAAATCGAGCCAGTCTCCGTTCTAGCAATTCTAGATGTTCTTGCATTCTGGCAATTACTTCTAATGCTAAAGCGCGTGCTTTGCGCTGAATAATAGCAACAAAACTACCTTCTAAACCTGTGAGAGCATCTTCGCAATATTTCTCCATTTGTGCTTGCTTGGTAAGACCAAACAAGCTTTTAAATTGATTAATATCTTGTAAAGCTGTCTCATACTGTCTTTGCCGATTTGCTTCGTTGGGTTGCCAAATTTTTTCTGAGTCCCGGCGAAACTTTTCTGCGGAATTTATGAATAGTTGGCGGGCTGTGGCGATGAAGGCATCGGCAAATTTTAATCCTCGGTTGCGATCGCGTACAATGTCGTACAACTCCGCCTCTAGCGCTTTTCTTCCCTGTTGAATAATGCGGTTGCGGTTATCGTACATTTTTTGCAGGAAGTCACCATGCGATCGCTCGTCCGGACTTAATTCCCGCAAGTGGTTGGCGCGATATTCATCTACCTTGGGTGTGAGATAAGTATCTACAAATTGCAGAATTTTACCGCGTTCCGAACCGATAACATTTACACCTTGATGGGTGCATTGCAGCTTATTATCAGTGGCAATTTCATTGCGAATGCTATTCACCCAGTTAGAAATTTCTGACACATAGGATTTATCATTCGCTGAGGATAAATCTGCTATAACTTCCGCGTCCGTTAACCGCATTCTTTTTAGGATATCGGTCTGCACCAAATCCAGAACATTTGGCGGTAACGGTACAGATTCATTCAGCCACCAACTAACTAAATCTACTCCCAAACGGCTAGATAAAGAAGTGCGAATTTGAGCCAGGGGAATTTCAATTGTAGAGAGTCCAAAACTCATAAAGTTCTTGGGATAACCTCTCCCGCCTGGATCTGCTTGCGCCCAAGCACCTTTAATATTGTCTCGAATTGAACGCTTATGGGGAGCAAAATCGCTAGTTAAATCTAGGAAAATATTTTGCCCGATCATTTCCCGGATTTGGTCTAAGGAAAACTCACTTTCGCCATTTTTTGTACCTACTAAATAGGTAAAATCAAATGGAGGGCGTTTGTTGCGAACTTCATCTGCTAATCCACCGCTAAATTGAACAGCGTACTCGGTTCTGTAGTCCGAGAAATAGCTTAATTCCATCATCGCTGCGTAGCCATTAGCGAGAACGCGATCGCCCACTTTGATACTCGCAAAGGCATTAGGCATCGGCACAATTGCCGTTATCAGGGGGCTGGCTTGACCTTTGAGCCAATTGCGGATACAGTAGCCCAAATCGATGAGCATACCGCTACCAGTACCGCCAGAAAGGGAGCCTGTGACGAAGACATTTAACCCACCGCTGCTCACCTTAATGCCGTATTTATCCAGCATAAAGTTTTCGTGACCCTTGACGCGATCGCAAGCTTCATTAAATTTTTGCTGAATCTTGTGGTAGTTGTAAAAAAAAGCAAATCGGCCGCAAGCGCGAATTTGACCCGCACCTGCTTCTAATGCGCCAATATTTCGCTCTAATTCTTTGGGAAACCACGACTCAATCCAAGGATATTTTCCCATATTGGACATAATATCGCTGACTTCTTTGCCGCTGACACTTGCCCAAAATTTCTCGTTATCTTGTAATGGCGTTCCTGCTGCTTCTGGATTGTTTACTTTGTAATCTTTATCGGTATCAATTGTCAGGAAACTAATGATCGGAAAATTCTTTAAACTGCCATAAGTTTCTTCTACCAGTCGGCGTACCCGCGACAGCACTTCCACGCCTGTTCCACCTACTCCTACGAGTACGGTGGGAACCATACTTTTTTCTTCTACTGCTGCCATGATATTTCTCCTGTATCAGCTTTTTTAGTTTTAACGCAAAGATAATCGCAGAGGTAGCGCTGTCGCGCCGCTTCGCTAACGCAGAGTCAGAGTAAGTCCGTTGCGCCCCTTTGCGAAAGCCTCTGCGTTCTTCGCGTTGCAAAACATGACTTGATCAACACGACGAGAAAAAGGGTAAATCAAGTGTTTTCCAGATTTGCCAAATAATTATTGGCGTAAGTACGCTCCAAAATAAAGCATTGCCTAGAGATAATTGTCCAGAAAGATTCATCGGTAACTTGAATAAACCCTGAAAGATGAACTTATCAAAAATCAGAGTCAGCGTCCACATCAACGCAATCCAAGCAGCACCTAGCCATAAGATAATCCATTGGCGGTTACTGTTAAATCGAGTAAAAAATCTTTCTGTAAAAAACCTTTGGAGATTACTGGTTTCACCAGACGCATAAATGCCGCCTGTAGTGAAAGCTGTTAATTTTAATTCTGGGGAATCTGCTCCGACTACGATTGCATTAACCTTAACTTTACGCGCTACAGCATTACTTACAACATTTGGTGATACATTAGCACCGCCATCAGTTACTAATAATAATTCCCGGCAGCGATCGCTAACTCCACTGAGTGCTTCTGTACCTTTTTGAATTGCGGCATTGATGTCGGTTGTATTATTCGCAACTAACTGAGGTAAATCGGGATTTTGCAAGGCTTGGGTTAATTCATCGCTTACCTGTTTGCTATCAGTTTTAAATTCGTTACCTGTAAGACTTTGCACCACACCCCCAAACCCTAAAACTTGCACTTGGTTGGCGTTTCTTAACTGGGCATTTTCTGCCAAATACGACTGTACGGCTTGCACTTCCTGGTACATAATCGTACCAGGGGCGTTGAACTGCGTGCCGTAGGTGCTGGTGCTAAGATCGAGAGCGATCGCTACCGCAACTTTTGGTCTACCTAATCCCAATAGCCAGCACAAAAGCGCTGCTATTAAACAAAGGGAAAGAAACATTAACGGAATCTGGAATAGAGGATACCGCCAGAATGCGCGACGAAAACTACTCATGGGATGTTGGGTGTGAGATTGATAAATTGGTAGACAAAATTAAATAAAACCTCTCCCCCAACCCCTCCCCTACAAGGGGAGGGGAGTCTTGACAATTTTTTCTAGTGTAGCGGTGCGTAAACCCACGGGTTAGAGGGTACCTGACCTTGTTTGCATCACGTTTTGATCCCCCCAACCCCCCTTGGAAAGGGGGGCTAAGAAGAAGTTGCACATGGTGTAGCCTTTCCCTACATTTTGATTTCCCCAACCCCCCTTGGGAAGGGGGGCTAAGAAAAAGTTGCACATGGTGTAGCCTTTCCCTACATTTTGATCCCCCCAACCGCCCTGGGAAAGGAGGGCTAAGAAGAAGTTGCACATGGTGTAGCCTTTCCCCCCTTCCCTTGTAAGGAAGGGGGTTGGGGAGATAGGTTTTTTGTCCATATACTTACCCCTCTACTTAAATTGGATCGAATTGATATTTCGATCCGGCTGGCCCATATTTACCGGGAACAGCTTTAACCAAAGGAACCTCATTGAGAACATTAAAATCGGTTGCAGTTCCCGTAATCGGGATACCAACTTGAAGTTGCTGCGATACTCCAGAACGGTTAGGGTTTTGGTTGAAGGCAGTTGCTAAAGCTTGAGTAGCATCATAAGCTGTGGCAGTGCGCCAGCTGACTCTTCCTTTCCAAATTGTGGCGGCTTGATTTGCAAATGGATCGTTTGGCTGGGAACTCCAGGGAACCGCCAGCACGATGTTTTGAATTGCATCTCCCCCTTGTATTAAAATTGCAGGGTTATAAAGTTCATCGCCGCCAATTAATTCTAAGGATTTATTAGCTTTAGCGATCGCAACGGCTTGATCGGCTTTGTTTTTACTTAGTGCCAAAAAGCCAATTTTCGCCCCAGCGTTGGTAACATCGGCAATAGTAGCAGCAGCATCAAAGCCAGCAGAATTAATATCCACTTCTTTAACGACTTTGCCGTTAACTTGAGATAAAGCAGCTGTGAATTGATCTTTGAGTTGCTGACTGTATTGACTATCAGAATTGTAGAAAATGGCAACAGCAGCGGGAGATTGCTTAGAGTTTGCGTATTTCGCTAAGGTAGTGCCAACAGTTTTTAGGTAACTTCCTAATAATTCGTTGGCTTTTTTGGCGAGAGAAATTGTTTGCAAAGTTGATTGACCGCTGCTATTGGGGGTGATGCTGGTGCTGATGGGAGAAAGTACGGTTAAACCAGCTTGTTCGTAAAGCGCGATCGCTTGTTGACTTCCATTATCTACCCCATGTCCCAGCACTCCCAAAATATTCGGCGACTTAATCAAATCTTGCGCCAGGGAAGCTGCTTTTTGCGGTTCAATATCATTGACAATTACCACCTCCAATAAACGTCCAGCCGTCGGAGGCGAGGCGTTAAACTTGTCCTGATATTGTCCGACACCCCGAAGAACTTCTTTCGCTGTATCGGGGTTGGGGGTGACGGGAACCACAACAGCCATCGTCTGGGGATTTCCAGCTTTTTTAGCTTGGGCGTTGTTCAGGTAAATTTTGCTTTCCGGGTCGTTGGGGTTGGCAGTGACGGCTTGCTGGTATTGCGTGATCGCATCATCCCATTTCTTCTGGGCAAAAGCCAATGCCCCAGCTTGTTTTGCCGGATTTGTTGCACCCGCAAACAATATCTTTTCACCCTGACTAATCAGCTGGGCGTTTGCAGATGTATCGCTGACAATTGCTTGCGGATCTGCTGGCGCTACTGCTTCTGTATTAGCTGTGGGAGGTTCAGAAACGCTAGAAGTAACTTCCGCAGGCTGCTTCCCTTGTAAAACTTTATATAAACCCAATCCTGCTAACAGCGCGATCGCAATTCCCGCCACGATGACAGCTAGCCGCGCCGACGACTTAGAACCGGGGATACTCGATACGACAGTTTTCTGACTTTTTTTGCCCCCCGCGATCATTGCCTCTTTAGGCAAGCCACACATAATACAGTCTGGCCCGTGATTTTCCTGGGGTGTATGGGGTTCAGTGCTAGGGTACTGTTGATTGTTATTTTTAGGTACACCGTCGCAAATCCATGTGCCTTGAGGATTCAACTTTCCCAATCTCCGTGATAACCCTTTTGGTATTTACTTAATTGTAGTAATTACAATCTTCAACCCACAGAGTGAATGTTCCACCCCTGTCTACCCTCTAAGTATTAATTGTTGTTACAAAAATATTTAGAGCGCGATCGCCCAAGTTTTGGCTATAGCAATCCTCGGCCCAGTTGTGAGATGCCAGCGCTTTAGATCCCACACTTCTTTAAGAAGTCTGGGATCTCGCCTTCACGAATCATTGAGGACTGCTATAGACGATTTAAAATTAGTAGGGTGCTTGAGGGATGCGATCGCTCAAGCAAGAAGCGAAGAAACCGGGTTTCTGCCTTCTGGCGATCTGATGTTTAATTATAACGGCCTACTTATCACCACTATCCCCAAGGACAAAAAGCCTAAATAAAGATTATCAACATCCTAGATGCGCTCATAAAAAGTAAGATATAAAAATTTCCCGAAAATCTCAATGACTGATAACAACATTCCCCCTCTCGCCAGTTTAGAATACATCCCTTACATTGACGAAAACGGACATTTACCTGAGCAATGGCAGGGAAAAATTGGCGTATACGCAGTTTTTGATAATGAAAAAGTGCTGCAACTGATTAACTATTCTCGCGATATCTCAGTCAGCATCAAACAACATCTAGTACGCCAACCTCAACACTGCTACTGGCTAAAAGCACACATTATCGAACGTCCTAACCGTACCATTCTCGAAAGCATTCGAGATGCTTGGATTGAAGAAAATGGTGCGATACCAGTAGGGAATAGTTCTGAAAAAGAAAAATGGAATGACCCCATCGACGCAAAACTAGCGATGACAGCCGAGGAGCAGGCGAAGTTTACGAGTCTAACGATAGATGAAATAGGACAAGCAAAACTGTTAAAAAATGTAGCACGGCGAGTTGAAGAAGAAATCTTCACAGAGCTAAAAGCCCGTGGCGTACAAGTGGAACTCCGCTTCAATCCCAAATTAAAAGAAAGTGGCTTACTTGACCTAAAATAATTGCGGCTCTAAAATTCCCGTTTCGTCTTGGCACAAACCCTCGCTTGTGATTTTATCTCATGCCCCCATTGCTGAACAATCGTTATAAAATTATCCAGACTCTGGGAAGTGGTGGATTTGGCAACACCTTTCTAGCAGAAGATACTCATATGCCTTCGGGTCGTCGCTGTGCAATAAAACAGCTGAAGCCAATAGCACACGACCCCCAGATGTTCCTACAGGCTCAAACTCGTTTCCAGCGAGAAGCAGCAATTTTAGAGGATCTGGGTGAAGGCAGCAATCAAATTCCCAAGTTATACGCCTACTTTTCGGAAGCTGGGCAGTTTTATCTGGTTCAGGAATTTATCGAGGGTCAAACGCTGACGAAGAAGGTGCAAGCCGAGGGAGTGCTTTCTGAGAACGCGGTTAAGGATATTCTCGTGAGTTTGTTGCCAGTGCTGGATTTTGTCCACAGCAAGCGGATGATTCACCGGGATATCAAGCCGGACAATATCATTATCCGGCAACGGGATGGAAAGCCTGTGCTGATTGATTTCGGTGCTGTTAAGGAAAGTGTGGGTGCGGGGAATACTGCCGTAGGGAACGCCGTCGCCTCGATGGTGATTGGTACGCCGGGGTTTATGCCTTCCGAACAGGGAGTAGGACACCCTGTATTCGCCAGCGATTTGTACAGTTTGGCGCTGACGGCGATTTATTTGCTGACTGGCAAACTGCCGCAAGATTTGCAGAGTGACCCGCGAACTGGGGAGATTTTGTGGCATCAGTACGCATCGAATCTCAGTCCCGGCTTTACGGCGATGTTAGATAAGGCGATTCAGTCGCATCCACGCGATCGCTTTTCCACTGCCAGAGAAATGCTTGATGCTTTACAATCTAGTGCCGCTTTTACCCCAACTCCTGCACTTTCTGACGTAGCAACAGTAGCGGTGTCTCCTGGCGCTGGCGCTAACATTCCGCCTACTCCTGTATATCCACAAACAGCAAACACCACACCGCCTGCCGTTGGTCAACCCCAACAGCGGAATCCTTTGCTGATCGGACTTTTAATTGCATTTGGTTTGGTAAGTGCGGCTGTAGCTGGCACCGTAGTTTTTACCAGAAACCAGCAATCGCCCGACCCGGTAGCTTCATCTTCTCCCCGCGCCCAGGAACCAATCCCCAGACAAACGCAGCCAACCCTTTCACCAACGCCTGACAATTCGCCTGTAACCCGCGACGAACCAACACCTTCTGTAGTGATCGCGCCAACTCCGACACCAGAACCAGTGGGCGAACCGGAACCAGTGCAAACCGCTGAACCCGAACCAGTGCGGGAACCGGAACCTACGCCAACCCCGGAACCAGCAGTTCCCACACCGGAACCAGCAGTTCCCACACCGGAACCAGCGCGTCCCACACCGGAACCCGAAAACAATAACCCAGCACCAAACGTATCTACCAGCGTTCCAACATTTCAAGTAGGTACAGCCAGAAGCGATATACAAGCAGCACTCGGCAAGCCAAGCAGAGATGTCAGTGGTCTTTGGAGGACGCGCGCTGTAATTTATGAAGTGGTGCCAGATCAGATTGACCTTGGCTACTTATTCGATCGCACTTCTGGACGGCTTCGGCAAACCGAGGTATCCTTTGCCGATTCGGTAGATCCTCAAACGATGTCAACCACATTGAATGGACTTTTACCCAGTGGTGCATCCCCAGATATTCGCCAGGGACTCCGACAAGTGCAACGGGGGCGGCGCACTTCTTATACTTTCACTCAAGGCAACTTAAGAGGAATGATTGTGCGGCAAGATTGTAATGTTATTTACATCAGTATTTGGGATGCAGATTTACATGAATTTAATGTTAGTTCTGCTCGAAAGTGTTGAAGCTAAAACACGGTAAACTGAACATCTCACTTTTTAGCAAGAGCAATTAACGCCAAGCACGAACAAAGCAAGCCGTAGCTTAGCAGGATTTTAAGGTCGCTTATGCGGTCTTTGTTTGTATAGCGTCATGCTTTATTCTGAGCAGACTAAATTAGCTTTTTTTGTCACAATTAAGTAGATGGGTAATATAAACTACTCAGATGTGATCGCATCTACCATAATTGATATTTAGATACTGAGTGACACTGATGAGAGACCGGGTACTCTAGGTGCTACAGGAAAGAGGTAATTACCGATTACCGATTACCAATCCAAAATTGGCATAAGTCAATGACACCAACACTCCTAAACAACCGCTATCGAATCATTCAGACTCTAGGAAGTGGTGGATTTGGCGATACCTTTCTCGCAGAAGATACCCAAATGCCATCGCAACGCCGCTGCGTGATTAAGCAGCTGAAACCGATAACAAATAACCCTCAAATTTACCAACTGGTGCAACAGCGGTTTCAACGAGAAGCGGCAATTTTAGAAGAACTTGGGGAAGAAAACCCGCAAATTCCGCGTTTGTATGCCTATCTTGAATTAGTAACCACCAAGTTGTAGGTTGGGTTGAGGAACGAAACCCAACCTACGTAAGGTTTGGATTTTTAGCTTTAAGTGAACCGTATTGGGTTACGAGAGGGTTTATGCTTTTCTGGTTCAATCGACAAAAAAAGTTGGAGGAGTTTTTGCAGCGTTCTCCAATGAGCGACGAAGAATTTATGAATATGGTCAGATTGCCGGGGGATCTATTCAAGAAAGCAGCCAAATGCTATCGCTCAAAATTGGGAGAAATGTTTCGCGTTCCTCCTGAGAAGATATATCCAGATGATAGTTTTAGTGAGTTAGCTCGCCTTGGGACTTCAGACTGGGACATTCTTGAGATCGTTCTTTTCCTAGAACAAATATTAGAAGTTGAACTTGATGATACAAAAGTTCCTGAATGGAACTTGAAAACGACTGTAGGACAGTGGATAATAGACTTACTTGTAAGGGGAAGCTGAGACACCTGCCCCACTGAGAATTAAAAAATATCTTTTCGCTTCTGTAACCACCAAGTTATTATTAAGTAAACTAAAGCGTGCAGCAACAATATACCCCAATTTAAACCCAAATTATCCCACGTTGCAGCGTAAATTGGTGTCTTTTCAAACGGCATTGGAGCCAGCGTACCATTAGGTAAATAAATTGGGTCGGGAACCATAGCATTAATATTCACCAAAGAACCATAAGCGCCAACAGACCAGCGGCTTAACATTAGCCATGATAATTTACTGGCGATGCCTTCCATCTTAAATAAGACACCGGAAAATATAATTTGAGGTAATAAAAGTAGAGGTAACGCACTATTGGCTTGACTGCTATTTTTGACAATAGCTGAGACAAGTAAACCCAAACTCATGCTGGTGACAAGAGTAAGAAAAGTAGTAATTGCAAGTCCCAAAGCCCACGGAATTAGCTCAGGGGTGGGAGATTTAAAAACTATTAAAATTACCAGTGACATTAACAAACTTTGGAGTAAAGCAAGCCCCGAAAGTATTAATATTTTAGAACCGAGGTAGGGAATTAATCCTAAATTTACCAATCTTTCTCTTATGTAAATAGTCGCTTCTTTCACAATTTCTTGCAAGGAACTGGAAAGCCCAACCCAAATAGCGGCACAGGTAAAGACAAATAATACTCGCAATGCTAAAGGTGCGAGACTTGGGTCGGATTCACTACCTAAAACGAGGGGATTTTTACCTTGAATTGCCAAAGGAATCAAGGCAATACCGATGGGAGCAGTTAAAAGGGATAATCCTAGATAGATGCGATCGCGTCTGATCAGCTTGAAATAGCGATCGCTTAATATAGCCAGTTGCTTAAAAGGAGAAATATTAACTTTTTTCGGCGTTTCATCGTTTTGTTGTAATACCTGAGTTCCATCGCCGATATAATTGCCGATATAATTTTGATAATCAGGAGATTTGTGAAAGTTTGCAGAAATTTGCTTGACAATCGCCTCTGTTTCTACGTCTGTTTCCTTCTCCAACTGAGTGTAAATATCGGCAAAATCGCCAGTTGTAATCCCAAAAAATTTCAGCGCGTCATCAGGAGAACCAAAGTAACAAAGCCGTCCGCCGCGACCGAGAAAGATAATGCGATCGCATATTTTAATATTCGCCGTTGCATGAGTAACTAAAATAATCGTGCGTCCCTCCAAAGCCAATTTCCGCAACAGCTGCATCATCTTCTTATCCAAACCGGGGTCAAGTCCAGATGTCGGTTCATCCAAGAAAAACAATTTCGGATCAGCTAAAAGTTCCACCCCAATACTGACTCGCTTCCGCTGACCACCACTGAGGTTTTTTATTAGCGCATCCCGCCAATGAGACATTTCAATATCTTTAAGCGTTTTTTCTACCACCTGTTCCACATCCGTATCTGGCGGTAATCGCAACGATGCTGCATAAGAAAGCACTTCCGCCACCGTTAAATCCCGGTGCAAAATATCATCTTGAGGCACATACCCAATTTGGGTGCGATAAATATTAAAGTCCTTTTGCAAATTGTCCCCATTCAGATAAACCGCGCCGCTAGCCGTCTCCTCAATCCCCAATAGCGCCTTCAGCAACGTAGATTTCCCAGTTCCACTTCCCCCCACCAAAGCCACAAATTGTCGCGGTTCAATTGCCAGAGAAATGTCATCCAGCCGCCCTTTTATTACCAGATTCTCAGCATCAAGGCGAATTTTATCGCCTTGGTCGAGTATCATCAAATCATCACCGCGCAACACCAGGGTAAACGGCCCAATCCGAATCATGGCACCCGGTTGTAGCACTGCCGAACCTGTCACTTTTTGCCCATTTACAAACACACCATTTTGACTATGATCTTGCAAAATGTAGCGCCCCTGAGCATCAGCATCAATGGTGGCGTGGCGACGAGAAACTATTGGCGCATCCAATTGCAAAACGGCATTACCGGAGGGTTCGCGACCTAGTTCCACCGACTGATTTTTTAGGGAGATAGAATGCAGCAGGGGTTGCGTTGCTGTCTGAGAACTGGAAGGATTAAAATATCGCAACTGAATTAAGTTTTGGGGATTCTGTCCAATATGAATTTCAGTGGCGTTTTCCAGGCGATGTCCTTCAGTTGGCGTTATCCGCGTGTGATTGAAAAATAGCCCATTGGTACTGCGCTTGTAACCATCCCCGTCATGGATGCGGTAGTCATCCCCTTCCTTGCGTAACACAGCGTGACAACCAGAGATTACTCCCCAGTCATCAGGAAGCACCAAATCGGCTCGTTCTGGGTCGCGGCCCAAAAAATGTTGATTTTCTTTCAGTTCAAAGCGTTTGATCTGCCCTTTATTATTTAGAACTATGAAGGGATTTGTGCTGACAACGGTTGGCTTGCCGGGTTTGCGGATCATTTCAAGTAGTTGTTAGTTGTTATTCTTTACTTGTTAGGCTTAAGATATTTATCCATGATATCTGCATTTTCAAGCTGCCACCATAGTTGAAATGTCAGAGTGTTTTCGCTTATGAAAGTTGAAGAAGTATTATCCGCTAGAGACATTATTTACTCGGACACAGAGATTAAGAATGCTATTCCTGTCTTAGTCGAAACCAATGCGCCATTACAGACTCTGTTCGACAGCTGCGAAGAAGATAGTTAGATAAACTTATGGCGTTCCCCTAGATGAAAAATTGGATATTTCAAATCTTTATTCACCCCAATAAAATTTTTTTCATACTTTAGCCAAATCTTCTTTATATTAAAAATTGTGTAAAATCAAAAAATGCTAACGTTTTCTAATACTCGCACTGATCACTTATTAACGAGTTCAATCATATAATCAAATTCTAAAACAAGGTATAGCAATTTTTCTCCATTTATGAAACTCTCTTTCTTCTCTCTCTCTGCGCCTCCGCGGTTCATTAATATTCCTACAAATCGGATTGCCGTATGAGCAAGCCTCCAAAACCACGCAATGTTTTGGGAATTAATTTAATCAAAAATTGCTTCAAAATCCAAAATTGTAAAGGGTGTAGATAGTGCGTCCAAAACCGCCACCAGGATGGGATGAGATTGACGAAGAGATTGCCGAACTGGAGGCAGAACTTGACCATACTTATCGAGTAATTGAAAATTTACGGTTGCAGAATGTGCAACTAAAAAAACAAATTGATTACTTAAAAAAGCGCGAAAAGCAACAACAGGACAAGCTTAAAAGAAAGCGGGTTCCACCGCCAAGTTCGCCCACCCGAAAGCCTAAACCAAGACAAGCTTCAGGTAAAACTCCTAGGAGGCGCGTATCTAAACGCCGCGTTAAACTTTCTTGTCTGCAATTTATCCTACTAGCGATCGCAGTTGCTACA
Source organism: Trichocoleus sp. FACHB-6 (assembly GCF_014695815.1). Lineage (NCBI taxonomy): Bacteria > Bacillati > Cyanobacteriota > Cyanophyceae > Leptolyngbyales > Trichocoleusaceae > Trichocoleus > Trichocoleus sp. FACHB-6. The sequence continues at coordinate 25,013 of NZ_JACJOY010000081.1, read as the reverse complement.
ATCTTCACAACTCTAGGATTATTTGTCACTCGCCTAATAATTCAGCGTCCGACAAGGCCATCTGTCGAACCATCCCCAACTGTACCGCAAACACTGTATTTACCTCCTTCCCCACCGATATTTTCAGACTTACCTCAAGCAGCCTCACAACCAGTTCCCTCTCGTTTACCAGGACGAGAAAATTCCGAAGTTGTCTATAACCTCACGTCCCCACCGAACTTTCAGCAAAGCGCCCGATTGCAAGCAATTGTTGATGAAATTGTGAGGCTTGTTGCTGTTAGAAATTTTCCCAAAAAACCTTTATCTATCACTTTAATAGATGTAAAACGGCAAGAGATTGCTGGATATAGACAAAATCAATTGCGATATCCTGCCAGCGTAATTAAAATGTTTTGGATGACGGTTGTTTATGCTCAAATAGAAAACAGCATTTGGGAAAATGAGTCTGATTTTAATATATATATTTCTAAAATGATTCAGGATTCTGATAACCAGGCGGCTAGTTTCATTCTAGACAGTATAACCAACACCGAATCCGGTTCAAAACAATCAGAAGCAGAATTTCAAGCTTGGCTAAATAAACGCCAACAAGTTAACAGATTTTTTCAAGCAGCAGGCTATGAAAATATTAACATCAACCAAAAGACTTATCCCGTTTATTACCTAAAACTTCCAGAACCGAAAGGTATCGATTTGCAGATGCGAGGCAATCCGCAAAATCCTATCCGCAATCAAATAACAACAGACCACGCCGCCAGACTTATTTACGAAATTTGTGCGACTGGAGAGGCTGTTTCACGAGCAGCAAGCGAAAAAATGTGCGGATGGCTAATACGAGATTTGCGTTCGGAAGTTTGGAAAAAACAGTGGCAAGATCCTGGTGATTTTAACCCTATACGAGGTTTTTTTGGCGAGTCTTTAACTAAAGCTGATGTAAAGTTCGCTTCCAAAGCTGGCTGGACTTCCAATTCGCGGCAAGAGGTAGCTTTTGTGGCAACCAAAGATGGCGAAACAGCTTATGTTCTGGCTGTTTTTGGTAACGATGACGCTTATGCTAATGATGGGAAAATTTTTCCTAGAATTTCTCGTTTAGTTTTTAAACGAATGAGAGCTACTAATTAACCATAATGATTTAATCGCGATCGTGTCTTTGAAACTCATAGCACGACAGCCTGTCGCGATCGCATACCCACCGTCATAAAACTTTACTTTTCCATACCTACGATAAGTTCCTCGCCTCTGCGATTGTCTTCACATAGCTGTATGCTCATCTCATAGGTTCAAAAACCCTCCTCAGGAAAAATACTAGAACTTCATACAATCTTCACGCAATTATTTCTGTGTTAATACCTATAAAAACGGCTTTAGCTAAGGAAGCAAGTTTATTTTATCAGTATATTTACTTTGCTTGTATAAAAATAATTGCCTTTTTTTGATGAAGATTCCGTATAACTACTAGAAATTTATAGGTACGCTATGTAAGTATCTGATAAATAGACTTGTGTTTCTAAAAATTATGTACAACTCTCAAGAAGCCTCATCCCTAAGTAAGAGTTTTAACACAGAGAGTGAATTTATTTTCCCAAACCAGCTCAAAGTTAGCCGCCGAACCCGCCGCTTAGTATTTTCTGGGTTCCTGCTGTTGACGGTTGTAGGTTCTATTCTGGGAATATTGTTAGGAGCGGGGCTGAGTATAGGCATGGCTATACTCGCTTTTATTGTCTTGTGGGCAATATTGATTAGTGTTAGTTCAAGTTGATTGTAGGTTGGGCCCATGCGAGATAGGGAACCCACAATCATCTTTAGTATTTGTTGGGTTTTTACCTCAAACGCCACGCACCCCCGTGCAGGAGTGGCTCCCATTCTTTACAAATACGACTCTTATTCCGCATTCAAAAATTCTAAATACCCATTGCTGAGTTCCTTCACAGCTAATTCATAAAACTGCTTGCCGTGTTCGGGTGTCGCCAAAGCGGGATTAGAACCCATGCGCCCATCAGGATAACGCACTCGGAAGTCAGCAGCACCATAAATTTTGTATCCAGAACCAACTTCCGCTGCAAGAGGTGCTTGCTTAATCGCCTCTGGATAGACATATTGAGTTACAGCAACTTCACTAGGCGTAGCGTGAGAGCCTTCTTGGTCGCCGTATAATTCTTTTGCCAGTTTGTAGACCGATCCGCACATGAACCAGTTACCTACTTGACACTTTACTAAGTGGGCATTGGGAAGATTTAAGTCGGCTAAATGAGCATAAGTCTCAGCGAAAGCAGCCTTCAGCGTGGCAATATTGCCACCATGACCATTAATAAAGAAAAACTTGGTAAAACCAGCTTTAGCTAAACAAGTAATATATTCTTGAATCACCTGAATCATTGTGCTGGGGCGCAAGCTAATCGTACCGGGAAAAGCTGTGTGGTGCAAAGCCATACCAACATTGATGGTAGGGCCAACAATTGCGCTGATAGATTCTCCGACACCACGAGCGATCGCTTCGGCACAAATCGCATCCGTCCCAATCAACCCAGTAGGCCCGTGTTGCTCTGTCGAACCAATCGGTAAAATAATTCCGGTAGAGCTGACTAAATAAGCTTCTACTTCAGTCCAGGTACTTAAGTGCAGCAGCATATAGGGTAAGGAGTGCTTTCTCTCTCGTCAGGATCGCCAGATGCCGCAATTAACAGCGCATCGACTCTATCCTAGCTAGGTTGTGGGATTGTATACCAGAAGATGAATCCTTAGGGCAGCGATTTTATTGTATGAATGAGGATGGAAATATACTCTCTAGTTTCCCTATTATGCTTTCTCTAGACCTACCGAAGAGTGCTTCTAGTCCAGAACTAGGGCGAACCAGTAAAGTTCTGGTTGTTGAAGATGAGGATCTCATCCGAGAAATGTTAGTTTTGGCTCTAGAAGAAGAAGGCTACGAGGTAGTCACAGCCGCCGATGGACGCAACGCTTTAAACCTTCTTCAGAGTGAATACCCGGCTAGTATAGACTTCCCGTTTGATTTGGTCATTCTCGATTTAATGCTCCCGCAAGTCAATGGGCTGGATTTATGCCGTTTGTTGCGTTATCAAGGCAACCCAGTACCGATTCTGATTCTCAGTGCCAAAGCTAGCGAAACTGACCGCGTTTTAGGCTTAGAAGTAGGAGCCGATGACTACCTAACCAAGCCCTTCAGTATGCGCGAATTGGTGGCGCGGTGTCGTGCCTTGTTACGCCGCCAACGCCTGGGCAATTTGCCCCAAGCCCCAGTGCTGCAATTTAAGGATGTCACACTTTATCCTCAAGAGTGCCGCGTAGTTGTTCGGGGAGAGGAGGTTAACCTTTCGCCAAAGGAGTTTCGACTGCTGGACTTATTTATGAGTTATCCTCGTCGAGTTTGGTCGCGTGAGCATTTGATCGATCAGGTGTGGGGCCCCGATTTTGTTGGCGATAGTAAAACAGTTGATGTTCATATCCGCTGGTTGCGAGAAAAATTAGAACGCGACCCCAGCCAGCCAGAATACATCATTACAATACGCGGCTTTGGCTATCGCTTTGGCTGAAAAAGTGTTGAATTTTGAGTTTTGAGTTTTGAATAGAAAGTAAGCATTAGCTGATCGTAATTGTCCTAATTCAGAGATTTCTGTAATATCTGATACCTAACCGAAATGTATAAGGGAGGGTTAATCGGAAATTAAGCTTTACGATTAAGCTAATTGCTTTAATTCAAAATTCAAAACTCATAATTCAAAACTTTTTTATGACTCTTCTGGCATTTTTCCTGGGGCTGGCTTTAGGAATAGGGTATTGGCTCTGGCGGCAAAAGAAGCTCTACCGACAGTTGGAGCAAATTCTGCGGTTGCTGCCTTCAGGAGCAGAGGGGGTGTCCTTACCGCTACTGTCTCTACTGCGGCGAGGAATTTCCCTCTCTAACCAGCATTGTCTTGAGCTAGAAACCCAACTGAAAATCGATCAACAAATTCTGCAAGTTGCCCCTTTGGGATATCTTCAGGTTGATGAAGAAAACCAGCTGATTTGGTGTAACGAGCAAGCACGGCTGTTGTTACAGCTTCACCGGTGGGAACCAGGACAGGTGCGCTTGCTGCTGGAGTTGGTACGTTCCTATGAACTCGACCATCTGATTGAGCAAACTCGTCATCAGCAAAAACCTGGCGAGCAAGAGTGGGTTTTTCATCCAGATTGCGCGGATGCAGCGATCATAGCTGAAATGCGTAGTCTCACCTTACGAGCATCCAGTTGGCCTTTACCAAACGGGCAAGTGGGAGTATTTCTGGAAAATCGGCAACCTTTGGTAGAACTTTCCCAAGCACGCGATCGCTGGGTAAGCGATCTCGCCCACGAACTCAGAACCCCCCTCACCTCGATTCGTTTAGTAATCGAAACCTTACAGAAACGCTTGCAGCAAGACAAAGAGCGTCAGTGGGTTGACCGCCTCCTACCAGAAGTTAATCGGTTGATTAACCTAGTGCAAGATTGGCTAGAACTGAGTCAGCTAGAGCAAGACCCCAGCAAACATCTTTCTCTCAAATCAGTAGAACTGCATAACTTAATTTATTCTGCCTGGGAAACCCTAGAGCCATTAGCGCGACAAAAGCAACTGAGTTTGAAATATTTTGGCCCCGATACCCTTTACCTAAAAGCCGACTCTTCCCGCCTCACCCAAGTTTTTCTCAACTTACTCGACAACAGCATTAAATACAGCCCCAACGAAGGCACCATCCACATTGAAGTAACTCTCCTCCCTACAGAGGATGCCCCCAACTCAGTGCAAATTCATATAATTGACTTTGGCATAGGCTTCCCAGAATCCGATTTGCCTCATATTTTTGAGCGACTTTATCAAGGAGATCCCTCTAGGCGGCGACACCACGAGTTGTCTGGAACTTCGGAAGATTTGCCAGTGCGGGTAACGACTGGCAGCGGTTTAGGTTTAGCGATTGTGCGTCAAATCATCTTGGCTCATGGCGGTTTGGTCAAAGCCAGAAATCATCCAGAAACAGGCGGCGCATGGCTACACATAGAATTGCCTTCGTCTTAATCTCCGATTGCCATTCAAAGTTAGCCACTGTTTCCACTCCGCAAATTAGCCTTAAATACCTAGCACCGTCAAATCACCTTTGTATTAAATATACTTTTTGATGTTTGTACTTAAAATTTACATCTATCTTTAGATAGTATTTATTAAAGTCTACAGGCATACAGCCAAATTAAAAAATTTCAGCCATTGTAATGTAGAGATAACTGTCCTTTTTTCCTCACTAGCAGCTGTGGTAAATCTTTCCTCTAAACACGGCAATTCAGAACGTATCCAATTCGAGCGAAAAACCAGGAGCTTAGCAAGAGATGTTTTGCGGATGGGAGCCTTGGTAGAAAACTCCTTTCGTCTGGCGCACCAAGCCTTATTTTCTCGCAACCTGGAAGCTGCAAGGGAAATTCCCTTGCTAGATAAACAAATTGACCGCTTTTATCGCCAAATCGAATTAGACTGTTCTACTCTCATGACTCTGGAATCCCCAGTAGCACAGGATTTGCGCCAGCTAAGTGCTTATATGCAACTGGTGCGAGACTTGGAACGAATTGGTGATTATGCCAAAGACTTAGGAGAGATTGCCATTAAACTCTTTCCTTACCCGCCTCATTCTTGCCTGCCTGAGATTGAAGCTATGGCTCATCATGCCCAAGCCATGTTAGCGTCGAGTTTGGTGGCACTGGCAGATTTGGATGCCGCCGCTGGGAAAGCTATCAAGCAACAAGACGATGCCGTAGATACCGCCTACGAAACCGTTTATCAGACCTTAGCCTTTCAGCGGGATATCAAAGGGGTGATTGAGCCAATTCTGCTAATGGTATTGGTGATTCGTCACCTAGAACGGATGGCAGATCATGCTACCAATATTGGGCAACGAGTGGCATATATTGTTACTGGTACTCGCTCTTGAAGTTGTTTGTCTGAGGTGCCTTGGTTTGCAGCCGGACGCAGAGCTTCCTCTTCTTCATTCCCAGGCTGCGGACTGGGAATGAGAATGAGTAATGGCTTAACCTGAAGATTACCAAATGCTAACTTACTACTAAACTTGCCCATATAAGATGTGGTGTCCATGTTGAAGACGCATCCTAGTAGTCCTAAGATAGTTGCCGTAATCCACACATTCAGTTAATGAAGCTCAAGCGCAGAGATTTCTTGCTTTTCTTGGGAGGGAGTGTCGGTGTCGTCACCTTGGGGTCTCTCAAATCTTGCGGAAAAAATTCCCCGTTTTTAGCAGAATTTAACCAAGGAGTAAAGAAACTAGGTTTCAAACCAGTTAAGGGAACAATGCCCTTGGCAACTAATAACCTGGAATTAACCAAGCAAATCGCAGATTACACGACCTATGAAGTGGTAGATGACTTGGTGTTGCCGGAAGGCTTTACTTATGATGTTGTTGCTGCTTGGGGCGACAAAGTAGGGGATTCTCGCTTTGGCTATAATAACGACTATTTATCTTTCGTCGAGACGGGCAAAGATGAAGGGTATCTCACTGTCAATTTTGAGTACATTAGTGCGATTCCCTGGTTGGAAACTTATCAGCAGGTGATTGGTAAGCCTCTACCTTTGTCCCAGGTACAAGCGGCGCTTCAAAAAGCTGGGAAGGATGGAATTAATGCTTATGCTTTGCCAGATAATGACCCGACAAAAGCACAAATTAGAGAAATTGTCAAAGAAGCTCTGATAGACCAGGGAATGGGTGTAATTTCCATTCGCAAAGATGCTAACGGGAAATGGGTGCGGACAAATTCCCCATCTGACCGACGGATTAGTGGGATTTCTGGTTTAGAAGATGGTCGGTATTTGAAAGTCACCGGGCCTGCTGCGGCTGTGTTTCGCAAAAAGCAGGGGATGGGCTATGTAGATGGATTAGGCGATCGCATAATTGGCACCTTTGGCAACTGTGCTGGTGGAACAACGCCTTGGGGTACGGTGCTGAGTGGGGAAGAAAATTTTCAGGTGCAGGTGCCGGAACCAGTGTATGCCGATGGTACAGCTTTCGCGCCCAAAGAGCGCACCGTGACTATTGACGACGAGGAAGTGTCTGGTCAGGGTAATGTATTCGGATTAGCTGGGAACAAGTATGGCTGGATTGTGGAAGTAGATCCAGCAAATCCCAAAGATTACGGTACGAAACACACTTGGTTAGGACGCTATCGCCATGAAGCTGTGGGGGTGCGAGTTGAGACTCTTAAACCACTGGCATTTTATTCAGGATGCGATCGCCGTGGCGGACATATCTACAAATTCGTCAGCAAAGACGTTGTTAACAATCCCCAAGACAAAGCCAATTCCCAGCTACTAAAACAGGGAATGCTTTACGCCGCTAAATTTAACCCAGACGGTTCAGGGCGTTGGATTCCCCTTTCCCCAAACACCCCAATCGATCCAGATTTGCCTAGCAACGTCGCTGGGGAGATGATTCCCTTACCCGAAAGAAAAGGGGGAGACAAGGAAAAAAAAGCGTTGTCCTCCAAGTCTCCAGCCCCCAGCCCCTCTGGTGGCTACTTCAAAGCTGATAAAGATGAACTCAGCACCAGTTTCAAACAGCAGTTCAAGACGCTAAATGACCTCTACACTGGCAACCCAGAAGAGAAACAAGGGGCAATTCTAATTGATGCCCATTATGCCGCTAATGCTGTTGGGGCAACCTGTACCGCCCGCCCAGAAGACACAGAAATTGCGCCAGATGGTTCGCTTTACATCTCCTTTACCTCCGGTTCCCCCGGTGGCGACGGCGGGCCAGACAAGCGCATCTTCAAGGGGCCAAAGGGAGAAATACCTTATGAGTATGGCTGGATTATGCACCTAATTGAAGATGGCAATGAACCAGGGGCAGGAAGCTTCCGCTGGCAGATGTTAGCCACAGGAGGCGAACCTGCTCTTGGAGGAATGGGTTTTTCCAATCCAGACAACCTCTTGATTGCTCCAGATGGTAATGTTTGGATGGTTACAGATATGTCCACCTCCAAACACAATAAAGCCGTTACCAGTCGTGTTGATGTTGAGGGTAAGCCGCTTGAAGAGACTAGCTTACAGGGGATATTTGGCAACAACTCCATTTGGTTTATTCCCACTACTGGGGAGAATGCAGGTAAGGCGTACTTGTTCGGGATGGGGCCAATGGAGTGCGAAACAACTGGGCCATTTTTTACCCGCGACCAGCAGACATTGTTTCTCGCGGTGCAACACCCAGGCGAAGCCAATGGCATTCGCAAAAACCAGGCTACAGAAACTCGTCAATTTGCCATGAAAACTGTAGATGGTCAAGATTTTATCCAAAATCGGGCAGTGCCAATAGGCTCTAACTGGCCTGGGAAAAATGTAAATGATCCGCCCAAGCCTGCGGTGGTTGCCGTTCGTCGGTCGGATTCTCAACCGATTACCTCAGTATGAGCCGACTTAATAATTACTATGAGTATCCGTAAAATGGGGGATAGGGAGGAGGTAAACAGTGTAATCCTGAAAACAGACGTGTAACAAGTTTGGTGGTAAGGTAAAATTTTGTAAAACGTTCTCAAAAGTGTTCCATTAAATCCGGAACGTTCTCGGTGAGTCCAGTTAGGTGTGAGGAAAAACTAATGTTTAATTTTGTCTGGAATGCTCTAAAACTGGGGCCAGCCTTATTGGGTGCATCTTTATTAATTGCAAGTAGCGCCCTCGCCGCCCAGCAACCTGCCGCCGAAAACGCGATCGCTCCAATGGCACCAGCTGCCGAGAGTGAAGCAGCTGATACACAAGAAACGATTGTTCAGTCGAGCGAAGCGGCTCAGGAACAGTTAAAGGAAATCGCGATTGCGCCCGCCCAAGAAACTCAGCAGCCCCAAATTGAGCAACTAGCTGCCCAACCAAATATCAACATTGCTCCGGTAGCTGAGACACCAGTAGCCGAAAACGCAAGTCCAGCGCCAGTTGTGGCAGAAAGCACAACCGTGGCCCAAACACCCGTAAATAGCGCTCCAGCAGCTCAAAACACAGAAGTTTTAGAACAAATCAACCGCTACAGTGGTGAAACTGGTTCCTCTGATTCGATGGATCAAGTAACCAACATTTCCCAGCTGCGGGACGTGCAACCGACTGACTGGGCTTATGAAGCACTGCGAAGCCTAGTTGAGCGTTACGGTTGTATTGCAGGTTATCCCGATGGCACCTATCGTGGCAATCGCGCTCTTTCGCGGTTTGAATTTGCCGCCGGATTAAATGCTTGTTTGCTGCAAATTGAAAAATTGATTGCCGCTTCCACCGCAGATTTCGTCACCAAAGAAGATTTGGCAACACTTCAGCGGTTGATTGATGAATTTGGGGCAGAACTGGCAACCCTGCGGACGCGGGTAGACAACCTGGAAGCTCGCACCAAATTCCTAGAAGAAAATCAATTTTCTACCACTACCAAACTGGCTGGTGAAGTTATCTTCGCATTTGCTGATGTCTTTGGCGAAGACAGAGCTGTAGCTTCTGGTCAGCCTAATTCAGATCAGGAAATAGAAGCAAATACCATTTTAGCCAACCGGGTACGTCTGAACTTTGACACCAGCTTTACCGGACGCGATCGCCTGAGAACTCGCTTGGAAGCTGCCAACATCCCCTCGTTTGGTTCGGGTCTAACTGGCACCAACATGACCCGCTTGGGATTTGAGGGAACAGGTCCGGTCAATACTGACAACGACGTTGCCGTTGACGAACTTTACTATCGCTTCCCCGTCGGTCAAAGACTAACTGTTCAACTTGATGCCGTCAGGGGTGAGTTCAACGACACGGTTATCCCCACGGTCAATCCCTACTTTGAAAGCAGCGGCAGTGGTTCCATCTCCCGCTTCGGTCGTTTTAACCCCATCTATCGGTCTGGGAACCCAACTGGCGCAGGTGGCGGCGGTGGCGCATCCTTCAACTACAGCATTAGCAAAGCCTTGTCCTTGTCTGGCGGTTACTTTGCCCGACGTTCCAACGACCCAAGCGAAGGTCGCGGTCTATTTGACGGTACATATGCTGCTCTGGGTCAGTTGACCTTCCAACCTAGTAACGCCTTCTCCTTAGGTCTAACTTATGTCCACGGCTACTATTCTGGCAGTAATAACGATGTCAGTGTCTCAGCAGGTACAGGCAGTAGCTTTGCTAATACGCCTTTTGGTGGTGGAGTTGCTACGACATCGAATTCCTACGGTTTGGAAGCTAACCTGCGCCTCAGCCCTCGCTTCTCCCTTGGCGGTTGGGTAGGTTATACCAACGCCGTTGCTGAAACCAGTCCCGCAGGCCCGGCAACGCGAGGATCTAATGCAGACATTTTCAACGCTGCTGTGAACGTGGCTTTCCCAGACTTGGGTAAACGAGGCAACCTGCTGGGTTTTGTCTTCGGTATACCACCTAAAGTTACCGATAACGAAGTGACTGGTCGTGAAGATAACGATACCTCTTACCATCTAGAAGGTTTCTATCGCTTGCGGGTAACTCCTAACATCGCTATCACCCCTGGTCTGATCGTGATTCTGAACCCAGAACACAACGATAACAACGATTCCATCTACGTTGGAACGATTCGGACAACCTTCACGTTCTAAAAAAGAAAAAAGGCAAAAAAGAATTTTTTTGCCTTTTTTCTTTTAGATAATTGCCTCTCATTGATTGGTATCAACTTTTCTCGTTTCTAGTTTCGGCTGGGAACGAGAAATCAGAGATTTGCTGAGATTAAGAAGTTTGTGAGGTTACTCTAAACTTCAAAAGTCCGCTTGGCTAAAGCCTTCTAATCATCCCCATCCTCATTACTTAACCTTGATATTACCAATAATTTACCTTTGCATAACCTTGCACAACTAGCATGGGATCGAAAATGGGAGCATCAAGCGTTTTGTAAATACATAACTCTTGTAGGGTGTGGGATCGGCTTTCATCCGCTACTGGTGCGTCGGTGGTACACCAGAGGTTATCACCGCGTTTTTTAGATGCACTCGAAAGATTTTTGCAATCATTCAGCTTCAGCTTTTACCAAAACTCAAAGATTAGTATGTTTTCTTCAATGCGTTCAACCCAAAGGGCTTTTCTATTTTCTGCGATCGCCCTCTCCATGAGTTTGAGTGGTTGTCCTTCAAACAACCCACCAGCTTCTCCGCCAGCAGCAACGGGTGGTAGCCCTGCTCCTGCCGCCAACGCTGGGGGCGGCGGTGGCAACGCCAGCATCACTGGTGCTGGTGCTAGTTTCCCCGCTCCTTTATATCAGCGGTGGTTTTCTGAATACAACAAGCAAAATCCCAACGTCCAAGTCAGCTATCAATCCGTTGGCAGTGGCGCTGGGGTAGAACAGTTCACCCAGGGAACCGTGGACTTTGGAGCCAGCGATACAGGCATGAAGCAAGAGGAAATCGCCAAGGTTGCCAAAGGTGCTGTACTGTTACCTATGACAGCTGGAAGCATTGTATTAGCATACAATCTTCCGGATGTCAAAGGACTGAAGCTACCACGCGCAGTTTACACCGATATTTTCTTGGGCAAAATTAAGACTTGGAATGACCCCAGAATTGCCCAAGCCAATCCGGGATTAACATTACCAGACAGACCAATTACGGTTATACATCGCTCGGATGGTAGCGGCACCACCGCCGTCTTCACAAACCACCTGAGTGCAATTAGTCCAGATTGGAAAGGCGGCCCCGGCGCAGGTAAAACTGTCAACTGGCCTGTGGGAGTTGGTGCTAAAGGTAACGAAGGTGTCACCGCCCAGCTGCTACAAAGCGAAGGCGCAATCGGGTACGTTGAGTACGGCTATGCCAAGCAGCAAAATATACCTGTAGCAGCTTTGGAAAATAAAGCAGGCAAGTTTATTGATCCCAGTGGCGAAGCTGCTGCCAATACTCTAGCCGCAGCGACTCTACCAGCAGACTTGCAGGTTTCCATCACCGATCCAGAAGGGGACAATTCTTACCCCATTGTTACCTATACCTGGATCATGGCTTACAAAACCTATGAAGACCCCCAAAAGGCACAAGCCTTGAAGAATGTTCTTAACTGGAGCTTAACTGAGGGGCAAAAATACAGCGAGGAGCTAGGATACGTGCCTCTTCCCGCGCCAGTCGTCCAGAAGGTTCAAGCAGCGGTTAATAGCATTCAACCGTAAAAAGGCTGTCATCGGCTCCCCCCAACCCAAGGGTAAGTGGGGGGGTGCATTTCCAAATCAAAAAGGGGAGTTGGAGCGATCAAGTCTTAACCGGAAAGTATTGATATGCCGCTACTGCCCTTAAAAGGCAGAAGGTGAAATTGAGGAATTCTCCAATTTTACCTTCTGCCTTTTTCCTTCTATATGCCCACCCTACTTAAGTTGGGATTAGCTATAGACCAATACAGTTCAGTTAAGGAATATAGTTGAGACTGTTCTCAATAAGAACAAGAAAAGTAACCTAGGAGTAAGGCTTCCAACACCTCTGAATTCTTCATTCATCACTAACTGAACCGTATTGAGCTATAGACAAACAACCGGGCATTAAGATAAGCTAGGAGGCTGTGAGTTTTTTACAAAACCAATGAATGCTCAGGAAATAATTCACTCCATTGAAGCGGAGCAACTGAAAAAGGAGCTACCCATAATCTATGTGGGAGACACTGTTAAGGTTGGGGTAATTATCCAAGAAGGCGGCAAAGAACGGACGCAGCCATACGAAGGTGTTGTTATCGCTAAAGGCGGTAGCAGCATAAACTCCACAATTACCGTGCGGAGAGTATTCCAAGGGGTAGGCGTTGAGCGAGTGTTTTTGCTCCATTCTCCCAGAATAGAAAACATCAAAATTATTCGCCGTGGTAAGGTGCGTCGTGCTAAACTGTATTACCTACGCGATCGCATTGGTAAAGCCACTAGGGTTAAGCAACGGTTTGATCGCAACTCGTAGTTGAAATTGGAAAGGTTATTTCCGATTGATACCACAAGGGGTTAAACTGGAAACTAGAGAAGTTTAGGCGATCGCTCTGGCTTCCACCTGTGCGCTCTTAGTTCAGTTGGTAGAACGCAGGTCTCCAAAACCTGATGTCGGGGGTTCAAGTCCTCCAGGGCGCGCTCTCAGCACAAATCAGGACTGAGGACTGAGTAAAAAAGTGAAAAACTCAAGACCTTAGTTACAAAGCTCTGCCCGAAGGGATCTTTAGGGTTGGATAGCCAGCCTCAAAGATATAAACTTTCGGGTAGACTTATGTTGTGTGGGTAGTCATTCTCGTTGTCAAGTTGAAACATTGAAAGGTTATAACAACATTTCAACCGTTAAAACGTTCAAACGCCAAGGGACAACCTACATCTGAATTCACGGGAGAGATAGTGTGGCAAAGAAAAACGAACCAGAAAGCACAGAAAAAAATACTGGGTTTAACGTATCGAACTTTGTTCAGGAAACAAAAGAAGAACTGAACAAAGTTGTCTGGCCCAGTCGGCAGCAGTTGATCAGCGAATCTGCGGCTGTGCTGCTAATGGTGACTCTTTCGGCGACTATGATTTATCTTTTCGACGGTTTGTTTGCATGGGCAGCAAAGCAGGTGTTCGGATGAGTTATGCAGCTGACGACGATACACAAGATTTCGAGCAACGAGAAGAAAGCTCCAATGCGCCTGTAAAGTCTAGATGGTATGCTGTTCAGGTTGCCTCTGGATGTGAAAAGCGCGTCAAGACAAACTTGGAACAGCGCATTCAAACCCTGGATGTAGCAGAGCGAATTTTACAGGTAGAGATACCTCAAACCCCTACCGTAAAAACGCTCAAAGATGGCAGTCGCAAGACCTCGGAAGAAAAAGTTTTTCCAGGTTATGTGCTAGTCCGGATGCGCCTAGTTCCCGGACAAGACGGTGAACTGGAGATGGACGACGAAGCTTGGCAGGTCGTCAAAAATACTCCAAACGTAATCAACTTTGTCGGGGCAGAACAAAAACGCCGCTACGGAAGAGGGCGCGGACACGTAAAACCGTTGCCGCTGAGTTTCTCGGAAGTGGAACGGATCTTTAAACAAACCACCGAACAGGCACCAGTAGTCAAAACTTATCTGGCTAATGGAGATAAAATTATCGTCCTTTCTGGCGCGTTTAAAGATTTTGAAGGCGAGGTAATTGAAGTCAGCCCAGAACGGAGCAAGCTGAAGGCGTTACTATCGATTTTTGGACGCAATACGCCAGTAGAATTGGAGTTTAATCAGGTTCAGAAACAAGGCTAAACAAGGCTAAACAGTCAAGATGGCAAAGAAAGTTGTTGCGGTCATAAAACTAGCTCTAAATGCTGGGAAAGCTAACCCCGCCCCTCCGGTGGGACCTGCTCTAGGTCAGCACGGTGTAAACATCATGGCGTTTTGCAAAGAGTACAACGCCAAAACATCTGACCAAGCGGGAATGGTGATTCCAGCAGAAATTTCAGTCTATGAAGACCGCAGTTTTACGTTTATTCTCAAGACACCACCAGCATCAGTTTTGATTCGCAAAGCAGCTGGCATTGAACGCGGCTCTAACGAACCAAATCGGAAAAAAGTGGGGTCAATTACACGGGGGCAACTGCAAGAAATTGCCCAAACCAAACTACCTGACATCAATGCCAACGACATTGATGCGGCAATGAAAATTGTCGAAGGGACGGCTCGAAATATGGGCGTGACAATTTCGGATTAGTCACTGAACGTTAAAACATTGTCAAGTTGAAAGGTTGTAAAGTTGTAAAAACTTGACAATTTTAAAACGTTAAAACGCCGAAGGACAACGGACAAACAACACTTTATCGGGGGAGAGGCGACACCTCGTTAGTGACCCCAGGAGAGAAATATGGCAAAGAAACTATCCCGCAGACTTCAAGAACTGCAAAAGAAAGTTGAAGATCGAGTCTACCAACCGATAGATGCTCTAAACCTGTTAAAAGAGACAGCAACAGCAAAATTTCCCGAATCAGCTGAGGCACATATCCGGTTAGGAATTGACCCCAAGTATACCGACCAACAGCTGCGAACCACGGTGGCTCTGCCTAAAGGAACTGGACAGACAATTCGAGTCGCTGTAATCGCTCGTGGGGAGAAGGTACAAGAAGCAAGCGCTAACGGTGCGGATATCGCTGGATCTGAGGAGCTGATCGATGAAATCCAAAAAGGTATGATGGATTTCGACCTGCTGCTGGCAACGCCGGATATGATGCCGCAGGTAGCAAAACTGGGACGTATGCTAGGCCCACGTGGTTTGATGCCTAACCCCAAAGGGGGGACGGTGACATTTGATTTGGCGGGTGCGATCGCAGAGTTTAAAGCTGGTAAGCTAGAATTCAGAGCAGACCGCACTGGCATCGTTCACGTTATGTTTGGCAAAGCTGCCTTCCCAACCGACGACTTGCTGGTGAATCTGAAAGCATTGCAGGAAACGATTGACCGCAACCGTCCAACCGGAGCAAAAGGTCGCTACTGGCGCACGATGTACGTATCGGCGACAATGGGTCCATCAATTCAACTTGACATCAACGCTCTGCGCGATTTTAAGTTCGGTGATGCTGCCTAAAATTTAGATTTCGTAGGGTGGGCTTCTTCCCAGCCTACGAAAGGAAGGATACAAGGAGAAAGATTTCAAGATTTAAGCCCAATAAACTGAATAAGTACGCGCCGGAGACAGCAGGAGCGATCATATGCTTAATTTCCTGCTTAGGTTTGCGCCTTTATTGCATCAAGTATCAATCTTCTAGCCGCAAGTAGCATGGCAGAAGTGATATTAAGGATGCGATCGCTCCTACCCCGGCTTTACCACTGGGGTTTTTTATTGGGCTTTTGAAAGTTTGGCATTCTGCACTTAGTAAGGAGGTGAAACATAGATGGGTAGATCGCCAGAAAATAAGCGCGAGATTGTTGCTGATCTCAAAGAAACTTTGGATCAGTCCAATTTGGCACTTGTGATTAACTACCAAGGGCTAACCGTTGCTGATATTACTGACTTGCGGCGGCGACTGCGCCCAAGTGGCACAGTGTGCAAGGTGGCGAAAAACACCTTTATGCGAATTGCCGTGGACGGTAACGACGCCTGGCAACCAATGACGGAATTGCTCACTGGGTCTTCCGCCTTCCTGCTAGTAAAAGACGACTTGAGCGGCGCTATCAAAGCTTATCAAGACTTCCAAAAAGCCACCAAGAAGACAGAACTTCGCGGCGGTGTCATGGAAGGTCGCTCTCTTAGTGAAGCTGATGTCAAGGCACTTGGTGACTTGCCCTCGAAGGAACAACTCATGGCGCAAATTGCTGGGGCGATCAATTCGTTGACAGCCAAAATTGCCATCGGTATCAACGAGGTTCCCGCTTCGCTGGCACGGGGTTTACAAGCGGTGTCCGACAAGCAAGAAGGTGGCAACGCCGAGGGCGATGCTGCTGCATAGATGCCTGACGACTAAAGTCAAGGGCGAAAGAAGTCCGCGCCTGCGGGCTTCAAAACAATCAATTTTACTGGAGTTTATTCATGTCTGCTACAACCGATCAAATTCTCGACCAACTCAAATCGCTGACTCTGTTGGAAGCTGCTGAACTCGTTAAGCAGATTGAAGAAGCCTTTGGCGTGAGTGCTGCTGCACCCGCTGGCGGCATGATGATGATGGCTGCTCCTGGTGCTGGTGGTGGTGCTGCTGCGGAACCAGTGGAAGAGCAAACTGCGTTTGATGTGATTCTGGATGATGTTCCAGCTGATAAGAAGATTGCCATCCTCAAGGTGGTGCGGACTATCACTGGTCTGGGTCTGAAGGAAGCTAAGGATTTAGTGGAATCCACTCCTAAGCCAGTTAAGGAAGGCGCTGCCAAGGAAGAAGCTGCTGATATCAAGAAGCAGTTGGAAGAAGCTGGCGCGAAGGCTACTGTTAAGTAAGAGTTGCGTTCCACCCCATAAGCGCCGAGGACTAAAGGATACTGTTGACGACTTCCCGATAAGAGTTCTCTCCTAGTAGGAGAGCTTCCGGTTTCCGCAACCCTTGTAAGGGTTACGGGGCTAGGGTTAGGTTCTTGCGCCAACAGCATCCTGAAGTCAAGGGCGAACAAAAGAAGTCTTGCGTTATGTGAGATTAATGACTCTCAAAGCCTGCAAAAGCAGGCTTTGTTTGTGTAACCCCAAATAGCTGTAGTTTACGCAGATTTGGGATTTTGAGCTTCTAAATGACTGTATTGCCCGGTATTTAACTATTGATCGAATATTTCATCATAATCTTGATATTGGTACTTTCTCCGGCAACAATTAACAGCGCTTCTCTATATTTGGCGGGTGCTGTGCCGACAAAGGGGTTATTAGAAAATCCAAATCCTTCTGCGGGAATACCTAAACTGTCTCGGTTTAGTTTTTTGTCTCCGTTCTGGTCGTGGTATACCGAGACAGCATAGCTGCCATATTTCAAGCCTCCTAACGTTACGGTAAGAGGACGTTTTGTTATTGGAAAACACTGTTTTTTAACAGCTTTTTCGGAATCGCTGGGGAATCCTCGGCTACCAGAAAAAATATTCAGACAAACTTCGCCTTGTTGATTGCGTAGTCCTTCGATTTCAATATTAATCTTGCCTGTGTTCTGCGCGATCGCGTTCTGAGTCAGGGCGATGCAGCCTAAAACGGAAAGTACAAGGCCGCAAATCTTTATTTGATTTTTCATAACACTCCTCTAGTCATTAGTTAATCGCTAATTGAATCATGGCTTTTGAAGAATTAGCCATAATTCAACTAACATCTATCAATCTTCATCTTCTTCCAGCATTTCTTCATCAGCATGATGTTGAGGCGGAATTGCGGCAATGATAGCATCTATCACTTTTGCCACCGGGATAATTTCTAAACCGAGTTCTGGGAACTTTTGCCCTTTGGGAACAATGGCTTTTTTAAAGCCCAATTTAGCTGCTTCTTTCAGCCGCAGTTCCATCTGGGAAACTGCTCGAACTTGGCCGCCTAAGCCGACTTCGCCGATTAAAACGGTACTGGGATCGACAATGCGATCGCGAAAAGAAGCAACCACAGCGATCGCCATTCCTAAATCTACCGCCGGTTCTTCTACATTCAGCCCTCCGGCAGATGCAACATAAGCATCTA
This sequence comes from Trichocoleus sp. FACHB-6, assembly GCF_014695815.1. Lineage (NCBI taxonomy): Bacteria > Bacillati > Cyanobacteriota > Cyanophyceae > Leptolyngbyales > Trichocoleusaceae > Trichocoleus > Trichocoleus sp. FACHB-6. The sequence continues at coordinate 6,952 of NZ_JACJOY010000081.1, read as the reverse complement.
ACTTAGATAAAGGTATGCCGACTCGTTTTTCCAAGACTGCCAAAATTTGCAGCAGTCGGTTATAGTCAACGCCAGTCGTAGAGCGCCGGGGAGAACTGTAGCTAGTGGGACTGACTAAGGCTTGTAGTTCTACCACAATCGGGCGAGTTCCTTCACAGGCGACTACCAAGGCTGTACCGGGAACCACTTCGTCACGGTTGCCTAAAAATAGCTCCGAGGGATTAGAAACTTCTCGCAGTCCCCGGTCGATCATTTCAAAAACGCCGATTTCGTGAGTTGCACCAAAGCGGTTTTTTACTGAACGCAGGAGTCGGTGAGAAGCAAAGCGATCGCCCTCAAAATAGAGTACGGTGTCTACTAAGTGTTCCAAAACTTTTGGGCCTGCGATCGCACCCTCCTTCGTTACGTGTCCCACAATCAACAGCGTGATATTCTCCCCTTTTGCCACCTTCATCAGCGCCGCAGTACATTCTCGCACCTGAGCCACTGAACCAGCCGCAGAAGTCAGAGACGGTAAGTAAATGGTCTGAACGCTATCAATCACCGCCACATTCGGTCTTAGAGCTTCCAACTCCCTAATAATCTCTTCTAAATCTGTTTCCGCCAGCACATATAAATCCGCAGCCGCGCCAGGGATGGATTTCACAGGAGCCTCTACAGATACAGATGACTCCACCTCGACAGATGCGCCGCCATTTTCTTCCTCATCCTGATTAGTGTTTCCGACACCCAATCGAGAAGCCCGCAGCTTCACCTGTTGTCCCGACTCTTCCCCACAGACATAGAGAATGCGATACCTCTGCGCCAGCTGATTCGCCGTTTGCAATAGCAGCGTTGATTTACCAATCCCAGGATCGCCACCAATTAACACCAAAGAGCCGGGAACAATTCCCCCGCCCAGTACGCGATCTAATTCGTCATAGCCAGAACTCCATCGCTCCTGATGATTGTCGGTAATTTGCGCGAATGTCAGAGATGCTCTGGCCTGGGGGATTTTGGCGGCTGATTTGCCGTTGCGCTGCGAACTCTGCAAACCCCGACTGGGAAGGGACGCAGACTGTGGCAAGAGCTGTTCTTCTAGAGAGTTGTAGGTGCCGCAGGAAGGACACCTGCCAAACCATTGTGAAGCTTCTGCCCCACATTCGTTGCAGACATAGTTGGTTTTAGGCTTTGCCATTTTTAGGTATAGGCTACAGCTAGGAGCCAGGAAATAAAGTTGGTAGAGACTCAAATTTTGCCTCTGCCCAAAGTCTAACGTCCAAACTCAAATATTTATTGTTAAAGAATCTTAATATTACGTAATATTAAGAAAGTATGAAAAGCTGTAACAGTGCGAATTTCAGCCGTTACAAACTGACTAAATTGAATGATATCTTAATGTAATAGCACTCAAATTTACGATTAGAAATCGGACTTAAGGAAGGAGCGTTCACGAGCTTGGAAAGCCATAAAGAAAAAATCCTGGTAGTTGACGACGAAGCCAGCATCCGCCGCATTCTGGAAACACGCCTTTCCATGATTGGCTACGATGTCGTGACTGCTGCCGATGGAGAAGAAGCACTGGATACCTTTCGCAATGCCGAGCCTGACTTGGTAGTTTTGGACGTGATGATGCCAAAGCTCGATGGCTATGGCGTTTGTCAGGAATTGCGGAAGGAATCCGATGTCCCAATTATTATGCTAACTGCTTTAGGTGATGTTGCTGACCGCATCACTGGATTGGAGCTGGGAGCAGATGATTACGTTGTGAAGCCCTTTTCGCCAAAAGAGCTGGAAGCACGTATCCGTTCGGTGTTGCGACGAGTGGATAAAACTGGGGCAACTGGTATTCCCAGTTCTGGTGTCATCCATGTGGGGAATATCAAAATTGACACCAATAAGCGACAAGTTTACAAGGGCGATGAGCGAATTCGGCTTACCGGGATGGAGTTCAGCCTGCTGGAATTGTTAGTCAGCCGTTCTGGAGAGCCTTTTTCCCGTTCTGAGATTTTGCAGGAGGTTTGGGGTTATACGCCAGAACGCCATGTAGATACTCGCGTGGTGGATGTACATATCTCGCGGTTGAGAGCTAAGTTGGAAGATGACCCCAGTAATCCGGAGTTGATTCTGACGGCACGAGGCACTGGCTATCTGTTCCAGCGAATCATTGAGCCAGATGAACTGTGAATTTGAAAAGTTGGAAAGTTGAAACTTGAAAGTTATTCAAACTTTTAACGCTTCAACTTTTAACCTTCAACCCTTAAGCAAGTATGGCTAAACCAGATCAAAATCAGGTTTTGCGGCAGCTGCCCATTGTTGTCGGTGGGTTGGCGAGCGTGCTGCTGCTGATTAACCGTTTGTTGACACCCCAGCTAACGGAATCCCAAGCTCGTTCTGATGCGCTGGGTGTGATTATTAGTGCGTTGCTGATTTTGACAGGTTTATTATGGCAGCAGGTGCAGCCGCGATCGCCTGATGTTGTTGAACTGATCGGTAAGGAGGGGTTTGAACTAGCGCCAGACTTGCCAGAAGCAGTGAAAACAGAGTTAGCTTGGGCTTCGCATCTGCTGCTGACCAATACGGTGACGCGATCCCTTGTCGTTTGGTACAAAGGACAAGTGCTATTGCGTCGGGGTATCTTGGGTGTCAACCCGGAAGTAAAACCGGGGGCGATTTTGCAGCGAGTGCTGGAAAAACAAAAGCCAGTTTATCTAGTGTCGCTAAAGATATACCCTGGACAGATTGAATTTGACTATTTTCCAGAGAATACTCAAGGTGTAATCTGCCAGCCTATCGGCGATCGCGGTGTGCTGATTTTAGGTGCTAATGCTCCTCGCAGTTATACTAATCAAGATGAAAACTGGATAGCTGGGATTGCCGAAAAATTAGATTTCACTCTCAGCTCTCATTTAGATGATGCTTACAAAGTCCCCAGCGAATAGAATTTGCGGCTATACAAACCAAGTCTGACGAAGGCAGACTAAACATTATATTGGTTTCTTCAACCCTTACCGGGTTTTGCCTGTATAGCCGCGTACAGTCGCCAGGGCATCTTTATAAACATCTTCTTGAAAAATGTCGCAACCCCTGGAATTAAAATGTCCCTACCACTTCTCTATTGGCTACTTGTTGCTGTCATGGTTGTTGGCATTATCGGCGCAGTGGTTCCCGGAATTCCCGGAACCAGCTTGATTTTAATTGCCATTCTAATCTGGGGAGCCATTCAAGGTTTTAATACTGTGGCTGTACCCCTGGGCGTTACTATCGTAGTGTTGATCTTGGGTATTGGTATCGATTTCTTCGCTAGCTATTTGGGGGCGCAGCGAGCTGGGGCTAGCAAGTGGGGGCAAATTGGTGCCATTGTCGGCTTGGTGGTCGGTTTTTTGGGATTATTGCCTGCTTTCCTAGTTGCGGGGCCATTGGTGGGGATTCTGGTTGGGCCATTACTGGGGGCAATTATTGGGGAATTTCTCTATCGCCGCGACTTGGAACTGGAGCCTAGATTTAAGCTATCGCTGAAAGCTGGTGTGGGCATTGTGGTAGGTTCGCTGATTGGGAATGTGATTCAGGGATTGCTAGCGATCGCCACAGTTGTTGTTTTCCTCTTCACAACTTGGCCTTTTGGTGCCGGAGCATAATAAATTTACTAATATATGTCTTCAGGTCAATCTTAATAGTTTTCCCAGATTTTTGGCTGCATCGTCACCGTAAAAGACGTTATACTATTACGGTCATTTGTGTATAATTGGTTACTGAATGCAGTCAAAAGTCACTTTTTCAAAAGCAGTTGGATTCAGAAAAGAACTCAATCGAAGAGTTGAAGCTTATTTTGAATCGGAAAGTATCAAACAGCGAGATAATTTCGCCATGTATCTCAAAGGCGTAATTTGCCTGACATGGATGATTTCCACTTGGGCATTTATTATCTTCGTACCTAGTGATTCATGGATTAAACTCCTTGGATGTGTAGTTCTTGGAATTTCAATGGCTGCAATCGCCTTTAATATTGGGCATGATGCTAATCACGGTGGTTACTCGAATAACCAAAATGTTAATAAGATACTCAGTTTAGCTACCGACTTATTAGGAGTCTCCAGTTATTTATGGAGATATCGTCATAATGTTCTTCATCATACTTATACAAATATAGTTGATCATGATGTGGACATAGATGGTGAAGGCTTGGTGAGAATGTCTCCCGAACAGGAGTATCGATGGTTTCACCGCTTTCAGCAGTTTTACATTTGGATACTATACGGGTTTGTACCTCTGCATGGATTCATCTATGATTTCTATGTTCTGCTAATCAAGCGCAACTATATTAATCATGGAATTCCTACACCGAAAAAAAGCGATTTAATAACGTTTTTCAGCTTTAAAGCTTTTTGGGTAGCCTATGTTATAGGTGTACCTTTAATGTTGGGATATTCACCACTCGAAGTAATTTTGGGTGTTGTTACAACTTACATGACGGTTGGTGCAATTATGGGTTTTGTATTTATACTTGCCCATGTAGTAGACACAGCAGATTTCTTAACACCATCTCCTGAGACAGGAAGAATAGATGATGAGTGGGCGGTTTGCCAAGTACGCACCACAGTAGATTTTGCCCCCAAGAATCAGGTTTTAAACTGGTATCTCGGCGGTTTAAACTTTCAAGTTGTTCATCATCTTTTTCCTCATATCTGCCATATTCATTACCCGAAACTGGCAGGAATTGTCGAAGAAGTATGCGGTGAATTTGGAATTGAATATAAGGTTCATGAAACATTGGGCGAAGCGATCGCTTCCAATTACCGCTGGTTGAAAGCAATGGGAACTCCGCCTAAGATGGCTGAGGCTACCAGTGGGGTGAGTTAAGGTTGGATGTAGGACGATCGCTTTACCTATAGCGTTTCTCAGTTAGGTGGAATGTATCGCGGTTCGGACATTTTGTTACCTTGGTAGGGACATGGCAATGCCATGTCCCTATAGATGTATAGCGCCCAACCCTTGAATTGCTATAGTTACTTCCAGCTCCGAAATTAGTAAATTTGTAGATTAAGTTTAGCCTACTCAATCTCGTTAATCTAATACTTATCTTTAACAGAGAAATTATTCCTATAAACCTATAATACGTAAACTTGGCGATAGTATTCCTGATATTCTTCAGACAGCAACGGTTCCCACCAATCGCGGCGAGTGAGATACCATTGAACGGTGCGACGCAAACCAGCTTCAAGAGTTACAGAAGGTGTCCAACCTAGCTGAGTTTTCAGCTTAGTGCTATCAATTGCATAACGCCTGTCATGTCCTAGTCTATCCTTAACAAAAGTAATCAAATTGCTAGAGGGACGCACTGGCAAATCGGCAGCTAATTCATCCATTAGCTGACATAACATCTTAACTAAGTCGATATTTTTAACTTCGTTATTGCCACCAATGTTGTAAGTTTCGCCTATTTCTCCGCGATGAATTATGACATCCAAAGCTTGACAATGATCGTCTACAAAAAGCCAATCCCGCAGATTCTGCCCATCTCCATAAATAGGTAATTCTTTCCCCATTAAGATGTTGATGCACATCAAGGGAATGAGCTTTTCTGGAAACTGATAAGCACCGTAATTGTTAGAGCAATTTGTGATGATGGTTGGTAGTTTGTAGGTATGATAATAGGCGCGGACTAAGTGATCGCTTCCTGCTTTGGACGCTGAGTAAGGACTGTTAGGGGCGTAGGGCGTGGTCTCTGTAAAAGGCGGATCTTCGGGCGCGAGGCTTCCGTAGACTTCATCGGTGGAAATGTGGAGGAAAATCCTCCTCTGCCCGTTTGGATAAGCCAAATCGAAGGATTTAGAATTCTCTTGTAGGGAAGGGGGAATAAGCTCCTCTCCTTGTTGGAGAGGGGTTGGGGAACCAGCGCCTTGCGGGGGTTCCCCCCGTTGTGGCGGCTGGCGTGGAGACGTTAACTGATAGTGGCGGAAGGCTTCTAATAGGGTGAAAGTGCCAACTACATTGGTTTGAACAAAGGCACCTGGGCCTAGAATAGACCTGTCAACGTGAGATTCAGCGGCAAAATGGGCTATTGTGTCGATATTTTCTTCTTGTAGTAGAGTATCAACGAGAGCGCGATCGCATATATCTCCCTGAACAAACCGAAAATTTTTTTGTCCATCGAAAGCTAAATTACGCAGATTTCCCGCATAAGTAAGCGCATCCAGAACCACCACGCGATCGCTTGGGTAAGCATTACACCAATAATGCACAAAATTGGAGCCAATAAAACCTGCCCCACCAGTCACTAATAAGCTGCGATGGTTTTTTAAAGGCATAATTACTTTTAAATACTGATTATTTCAATTTAGTATAATTGCCAAATTTAACATTTTTACTCAGAGCTTTATGGCCTATTACGAGTATTTATCCCCTTCGTCAGAATGGTTAGCACCAAAAATCGATGATAGTCGAATTACAGTTGGCGATCATACTTATGCCAGCAGTCGGATTAAATTTGCCTTGTGGAACCCCGAAGAAAAAATTCAGATTGGCAAGTTTTGCTCTTTTGCTAAAGATGTGATAATTTTCGGGGGAGGAGAGCATTTTATCTCCAGAGCTACAACGTACCCCCTGCAATGGTTTTTATCTGAAACTAAATCTTATGACCGCAATTTAGACGGAACAACTAAAGGCATCACAGTCATTGAAAATGATGTTTGGATTGGCTACGAAGCAACAATCATGTCAGGTGTCAAAATCGGTAATGGCGCAGTCATAGGAGCAAAAGCAGTAGTAGCCAAAGATATTCCTGATTATGCGATCGCAATTGGCAACCCAGCCAAAGTTATCCGTTATCGATTCAAACCCGAAACTATAGCACGTCTCTTAGAGGATGTTTGAAAAGTGGTGAGGGGTTAAATATTATGCCAACCGCCTGACCATGATACGGATCATTGCCAGATAAATAAAAGTCTCCGATGTTTCTGGCAATAACTCATAA